>NZ_JADPLO010000020.1:0-87057 GCF_015667765.1 Bacteroides sp. 1001302B_160321_D4
TATTGCCATTAAATAAGTTTTGAGAAGAGAAGGGAACTATTGATTATTAAACAATTAGCACTCGTGCGTTTTCCCTGAGGGATGAAAGGCAACTTTACTGTTAATAAAAAGAAAGTTTGGACTTAATCAAGAGCAACTTTTCTATTAATAGATTACATGAGAAGTAAGCAGTGTTGAGAGAGAAGTAATCAACAAAGCTTACTTCTCTGCGTCGTTAGCATAGATACACCACAAGAATATCAATTGGTATACAACTTTATAGGTCTTATATCAATGATAAACACATGGCTTAAATATGCATATTGATAAACGTACGGCATGAAAATAAAACTGATTGCATTATTTATAATGATGAGATCATTGAAAAATGGAAGAGGCAGACTCTTAGATTGTGTGAACTTAGTAGTGAAGTAATTGTTGAAAAATAGAGGTACTTGATAAAATAGAGTTGCATTTTCCGTATAAAAACGTATCTTTGTGTAAAGAGAATCAAAGACATCGATTATTAATGGCTATTTTCTTTCGCACTGCGAAACAAAACATATAAGCGATTGCCTGATATTTAATAGATGATATTAATGATTAACACAATGAAAATGCGCTTGATTTTTCCTTTTGTTCTATTGATTTATTCATTGATCTGTCAGGCAGATGGTGGTAAAGATTCATATATCTTCCGGAAAGTAGATTATCAGCAAGGATTATCTAATAGCGCTGTGCTTTGTCTTTTTCAAGACAATACAGGGTTGATGTGGTTCGGTACTTACGATGGAGTCAATTGTTATGACGGCAGAAGCATGGAAGTTTTCCGTTCCGATTTTTCAGCTCCCAAGGCTTTGAGTAACAACGTAATCCATTCTATTCAGCAGGCGGATAATAATTGTTTGTGGATTTCTACTCATTTGGGGATTAATCGTCTTTCACAGAATTCACGGCAAGTTGTCGGATATTATGACTTTACAGATGATTATTATCTACATTCCAATTCTAAAGGAAACACATGGGTGGTGAGTCATGGTGGAATTTTCTACTATAATACATCTTATAAACGATTTGTACAGATTAAGAATCTGAAAGTACCCGTAGAGGATATGGATAAACGGGCGTTCGTAACGGATGATGGTGTTTTGTGGATTTTCACCCAACAAACAGGGGAGCTGTTACAGGTTTCGCAGGATGCTTTTGATTGTGACACATTATCAATTCATTCAACTGTTTCATCTACTAATTTTCATGCGAAACCTATTGAAGATGTCTTTTATCAGAATGGCGTTCTCTGTTTTATCGATAGTGAGCATGATCTTTATGTTTATGATATTTCCCGACAATCTAAAATTTATATTCGTAACCTTTCTTCATTAGTGCAGAAGAATGGAACTATTGCAGGAATAGCCCTTTTCTATGAAGATATTATTATTGGTTTTCGAACGAATGGGTTAGTCCGTCTCCGTACTTCACAAAAATATAAAGAAGAAGTGGTCGACCGGAATGTACGTATATATAGTATTTATCGAGATCCTCATCAGAATGTCTTATGGGTTGCTTCGGACGGACAAGGAACGATTATGTATGCTAAGAAATATTCTATTGCCACCAATTTGATGCTCAATCAACTGTCATCTAACTTAAGCAGGCAGGTACCATTCGTTTCAAGTCGCAGAAAAGTTATCATTTTTTTCACGGTCAGCGAGAAATTACGATGTTCTATCCAATGTTGCCCGAAGGGGATTCTATTTTGTGGCTTGGCAGTCGGGAGAAAGGACTCGTACGGTTTGATAAGCGGACTGAAGAATATAAAGTGATTTCTTTGAAAGAAATGCTTCATAAGTCGGTAGACGATGTGCTCAGCCTGTATCGGACCAAAGAAGGGTTGTTATATGTAGGGACAACATCAGGATTGGTATGTCTGAATTCTAATGGAAAACAGATGAAAGCTACCTATGTCGGACGGGAGCAAGGTTTGCTCAATGATATGATTCATGGTGTACTTGAAGATGAGAACGGACTCTTATGGCTTGGTACGAATCGGGGGCTGATTAAATACAATCCGATAAATGGCTCATCACATGCCTACTTTTACAGTGCAGGTGTTCAAATCGGTGAGTTTAGCGATGATGCTTATTACATGTGTCCATATACACAGGAGCTTTTTTTCGGTGGGATTGACGGGTTACTTTATCTGGATAAAGAGGTGCAGGCTGCTCCGGAATTTTATCCGGATATTTTGTTACGTAAGTTGACTGTTGGACATACGCAAGTGGTTCAGGGGGATGGAGATTACTATACAGACGATGGTAAGGCATTACAGTTGAAGGGGACGGAGGTTTCATTTGCACTTTCTTTTGTTGTTCCGGATTTTTTATCAGGAGAAGATATAGAATATTCTTACCAGTTGGAAGGATATGATAAGGATTGGACCTCTTTTAGTAGTATTAATGAAGCCTCATATACAGGAGTGCCGGCAGGTGATTATATCTTTAAGGTACGCTATAAGAGGGATGTATTTGATACGGAATATCGGCATTTTTCTATTCCGGTATATATCCTTTCTCCCTGGTATCGATCGGTGGCGGCTTATTTTGTTTATTTGGTCATTTTCTTGTTGCTGTTAGGGTACGTGATATATTTACTACGTAAAAACTATCTTCAGGAACGGATGATGAAAACACTGATGGGGACAGAAAGTTGCCGGAAATCCGAGACTGTATATACAAACCGTAGGATGCTTGAAGATTTTACTCTTATTTATAATTATTGTGACCAATTGCGTGCAGAGAATCTTTCTTATGAGCAATGTCTTGAGAAAGTGTCACTGATACGCGAAACTGTGATGAACGCACTTCTTAATCCTGACGCTCTGTTTTTGGAAGAACTTAAACAATTCTTTCCGGATCGGTTTATTGTTTCTGCACGTATGAGTATACAGGGAGTTTCTCAAGAGGTGTTACGTACGTTGGAAGAACAAGGGATTGATCATTCTTCTATATCGTCAATGATTCCGGAACACTTAACATTTCCAGTTTACAAGAATGCATTATACAGTATTCTTTATTGCTGCTATCTCCGGATTACTGAAATGAAAGGTACTCATGGCGTAATAGTAGAAATGTCAGAACAGGATGGTAAGATGCAGCTACATTTTTCTTCTAAAGATGCTACTGCGAAAGCGTTGTATGAATATCTTTCAGATAAAGCTTCTTCAGTGACGGAGAAAGATTCCGATCATGTGTTTGCTGTGCATTTACTTTTAGGTTTTGTACGGTCGGCTTTGGAACGTATTCATGCCGTTCTTCGTTATGATGATGATGAGAGTGGTAGTCGGTTGACGATTATCTTTGAACCGGCAGTCTTGACAGTGGCAGGTGAACAAGGGAAAAAAACTGTGCTTTTGTTGGAAGACAGAGATGAAATGACTTGGTTGATTAGTAATTTCCTGGCTGATGAATACGTGGTTCATCAAGTAAAGAGTGTGCAGCTTGCTTTTGACGAAATTCGTCGGTCGGCTCCGGCTCTATTATTAGTGGATATGACAATGTATGCCAATGCTGAAAGTACTTTTATGGAGTATGTTAGCCGGAATCGTACTCTGCTTTCAAAGACAGCTTTTATTCCATTGTTAACCTGGAAAGTTGGTTCGGCCATTCAGCGGGAACTGATCTTGTGGTCTGATTCTTATATTGTACTTCCTTATGATATATTATTCTTGCGGGAAGTTGTCCATAATGCTATTTATGGAAAGCGGGAAGCGAAGCAGATATATATGGAGGAACTGGGAGATTTGGCGGGACAGATTGTCTGTACAACTACCGAACAAGCTGATTTTATTCGTAAATTGTTAAAGGTGATTGAAGAAAACCTGGACAAGGAAGAACTGGGCTCAACGTTGATCGCTGATCGTATGGCAATGAGTTCCCGTCAGTTCTATCGTAAATTCAAGGAAATTTCCAATACTGCTCCCGGTGATTTAATAAAGAGTTACCGTATGGAAAAGGCAGCCCGCCTGTTACTTGATGAAGAACTTTCTATTCAAGATGTTATTATGGAGGTCGGTATTTCCAGCCGGTCTTATTTTTATAAAGAGTTTACCCGTCGGTTCGGGATGACACCGAAAGATTATCGGGAACAGCGAAAGGTATGCTGATTGTCAGGTTAAATTCTTTCGTATAGGTGATTAGTTGGGAAACATTATTATTTATTTGTTTGGATTCTTCTTCAAATTCCGTGCTACTTATTTATGTTCAATTACCTTATTCATGGCTATTCCGGAGTACTTTAAGATGCATATAGTTTGGATAATTTATTTGCTATTTCTAATATGCCGATATCCCTTTATCCATCGGCCTTTCAATGAGCTTTACTAGCACGGAATTTGATTAAGAACCTTTGTTTGTCACAACCTTGTGCTCTAAATTCCTTTTGTCGATTTTATTGTATTGATTATTAGTGTGTTAATCTGTGCTCTAATTTACCATTCTGTGCTTTAAATTTGTGTCTTTATTTTGCCGTTTTTTTGGCAAGGTAGAGCATTGGACTTTTATTCGAATAGCCTTTATTTGCAACAATTTAAAGGGAATTAACCTTATTACTAATCAAATTTAAAGGAATTATGAATGAAAAACTAAAGTATCTTACCTTATTTGTAATAGGTATGATGTTGAGTTTGGGCATGAATGCTCAATCTGTAAAATCAATCTCCGGTACGGTAACCGATGATCAGGGAGAGGCGGTTATCAGTGGTACGGTGAAAGTTAAAAACGGTAGTACAGGAACAATCACTGACATTAACGGTAAATACACTCTCTCTGTTCCTTCCAATGCCACCTTGGTGTTTTCGTATATTGGTTATATCACACAAGAATTTAAAGTCTCGGAATTAAAGAGTAATGTTCTGAACGTAGTTCTGCAATCGGATACGAAAGCACTGGACGAAGTAGTCGTTGTAGGTTATGGTACCATGCGCAAATCAGACTTGACGGGTTCCATTTCCACAGCCAAAGGTAAAGACATGCTGAAAGCACAATCATTCAATGCGCTTGACGGATTGAAGGGTAAAGTGGCCGGTGTGAATATCTTCTCTAATACCGGTCAGCCGGGTGGAGAATCACGTGTCATCATTCGTGGTATTTCTACTATCAACGCGTCGGCATCACCGCTGTACGTAGTAGATGGAGTGGTGATGTCAAACTTCGAATTGCTTAATCCGAATGATATCGAATCTATCGAAGTATTGAAAGATGCTTCCTCTGCTGCCATCTATGGTGCCCGTGGTGCGAATGGTGTTATCATGGTGACTACCAAGCGCGGTAATGCAGGAAAAGGAGTCCATGTTTCCTATGATGGTTCATTGTCTATCGGTAAGATGGCTAGAAAAATAGATGTAATGGATGCTAACGAATGGATGTCTACCTTCAAGCAGGGATTGGAAAATGCCAACGAATTTCAAGGCAAGAACTTCACAACTGATCTGTCACAGATATTCACAGACGAACGTTTGTTCAATGCAGACGGTTCTCCGAAATATAATACCAACTGGCAGGATGAAGCATCCCGCACTGCCATCTCTCATAACCATCAGATCAGTATCCAACGTACAGGAGAAGGATCTTCTATCGGAGCATTCATCAATTATACCGATCAACAGGGTATTTTGTTGAATTCTTACTTTAAACGTATCAATGCAAAATTGGCGTATGATGACAAACCGACTGATTGGCTGTCTACTTCCGTTAATTTATTAGTAAATCATACTTGGGGTAATAGAACTTCTGATAACCCTTACGGACAAGGCGCATTGCGTACAATGATCGAACAGTTGCCTTTCTTACCGGTTAAGCTGGATGGTGAATATACGCAGACGAACATTATTAATACAAGCTCTATTCTCAATAATCAGACTGATCCTAATAGCGGAAAACAAGGATTCAGCCCGGAAGGTGTAGGTAATCCCGTTGAGTTGCTCGAACGGATGCAGGCTATGCAATATCGTACGCAGATTTTTGGTAATGCTGCTTTGACTTTCCATCTCATGAAAGGATTGGATTTGAAGACCCAGTTCGGTATCGACTACCACAATAATCGTGATGCTAACTATACGCCATTTACTCCGCGTCCGATGATTAATCAAAGTTCCGAGGGAGCAGCTTCTGCAAATAACTCCAACTCTTTGTATTGGCAGGAAGAAACCTATTTGACTTATGTGAAAGATATAAACAAACATCACATTAATGCAATGGCGGGTATGTCTTGGCAAGAGTATAATTATACCAAATTCGAAGCTTCCGACAGTAAGTATATTGATGACTTCTACGGATATTATAATTTAGGTTCCGGAACGAACCGTCCTTCTGTAGGCAATGATTACGACAAGTGGGCGATGAACTCTTATTTCTTGCGTCTGGCATATTCTTATGACAACAAGTATATGGCTACCGTAACCGGTCGTTATGATGGCTCTTCCAAATTCGGACAGAACAATAAATATGCATTTTTCCCGTCAGTCGGCTTGGGTTGGATGATTTCTAATGAAGACTTCTTGAAAGATAACTCATTGATCAGCAAGCTGAAATTACATACTTCTTACGGTCTGACAGGTAATTCGGAAATTGGTACATATAAATCATTGGCTACGGTGAGCCAGTCGAATACGATCATTGGTGATGCTCTGCACGTAGTGTCTTATCTGGACAATATGCCTAATCCGGACCTGAAATGGGAAAAGACAGGACAGTGGGACTTAGGATTCGAGTTGGGTTTATTCAATAACAGACTGAATTTCGATATTTCCTATTATTATAAGTATACTTCGGATTTGTTGCTCGACCGTCCGGTTCCTGAATCAACAGGTTACTCTTCCATTATGGATAATATTGGAGCCGTTTCCAATCGTGGTTTAGATATTCTGGTTACAGCATATCCTATTCAGACACATGATTTCCAATGGACTTCCACTCTTAATTTAGGTTTCAACAAAAATCGTGTAGAGAAACTGGATGAAAGTGCATCTGTTGATCCTGTCACCGGTAAGCGTCAGATTACAACCGATGGTTTTGTGGGTTACGATATGTTGATCCGTGAAGGTGAAGAGCTTTCTTCTTTCTATGGTTATAAGCGTGCCGGTATTTACGATGGTATTCCGTCTAACTGGGATCCGGAGACAATGAACATACCTTCCACTATCGGTGAAAAGGTAACTTATAAGAAACGCGAAATTATCGGTAACGGATTACCTGACTGGATGGGCTCATTTATCAATACCTTCAATTATAAAGGTTTCGATTTGACTTTAGACTTCCAGTTTACATGGGGGGTAGACGTGATGCAAGAATATTATCACTCTACTGTAGCCCGTTTCCTGACTAATGGTATAGACCGTCTTTATAAGGAAGCATGGCATCCAACTCTCAATCCGTCGGGTAAAGAACAGGCAATTCGTCTGAATAACTTTGGTCAGGGAGCTAATAACCAGGCAGATGATGACTGGGTTTGCAATGGTTCTTATTTGCGTTGTAACATGATTCAGCTCGGATATACCTTCAATCCAACACTGATTAAGAAGATCGGTCTGTCTTCATTGCGTTTGTATGCAAATGTGAATAACGCGTTCCTGATTACTTCTAAGGACTATAACGGATACGATCCGGATAACTCATCTCGTTTAGGTGACAACAAATGGGGGGCTAACCGCCAATTCTTCACCTATCCGCGTCCGAGAACGTTTACGTTCGGTCTTAATGTAGCATTTTAATTCACCGTTATAAAAACCATAAGAATTATGAAACTATTAAAAGTATATATATCTGTATTTTGTATGTGTTCACTTTCTGTGTTGCTGAATTCATGCGACGATTTCCTGAAAGAAGAACCATTGGATATGAAATCATCTGACCAATTCTGGAAGACGAAAGCTGATGCGGAGTCGGGTGTGAACGCATTGTATTTCGGTGGTGTACCTTATTTACACAACACTGATGTAGGCGGTGGCTGGACTCCTAAAGCGACAATGTGGGGTGGTATTGTGTCCGGATTGTACGTTGATAAGCGTAAGGATAGAACATTTACTACGGCATCCGAAGGGTGTAACTTCAATATTGAATCTTTTGATGATATTGCAATGAAATACTGGCATGAGTTTTATAAAGGTATTTCACGTGCCAACTTTGTTATAGCCAATATTCCGACAATGACCGGGGTGCTGGATGAAGCTACTATTAATAATTATGTGGCTCAAGGTAAATTCTTCCGTGCATACGGATATTTTTGGCTGGTCAAAGAATTTGGTGGTGTTCCTTATATTTCAGAACCTTACACATCTACAGAAGGTATGTACAAAGAACGTCTTTCTGCTGAAGAGGTTTATAAGAAAATTGAAGCCGACTTGCTGGATATTGTTAACGGGGATGCATTGCCGAATAAAACGTTCTATGAAAATGGCTGTTATGTTACCAGAGCAATGGCGCAGACTTTGCTGGCACAAGTTTATCTACAATGGGCTGGTGCACCGTTAAACGGGGGGGCAGACTATTATGGAAAAGCTGCACAGATGGCATTGAAAGTGATTAATGATAGTCCTCACGGACTTATTCATCCGAATGGAACGACTGATGATTTGAACTCTGCGTATAATGTGATTAAGACAACGAAAGAATCAGCTGAAATCATTTATGCTAAAGAATATAATTATAGTGATTATAGTGTAGGTAACTCTTATGCTTGTCGTTCTATTGGTACAGATGCTTTTCAGTGGGGAGTGTTCCATCCGGGAGGAGACGTGCTGTATAATGCATACCTTCCCTGTGATATGTTGCTTAACAGCTATGCCTCTAATGATATTCGAGGACATGAGAAACAGTTCTTCTTTAAGCAATATACCGATGCTGAAGGAAATACTCATACTTTGAATAATGCAGGCAACTGGGCATGGTTTGATGAAAATGCCTTGATTAGTGGTCACGATGGTGATTATAATATGCCGGTATTCCGTTTTGCGGAAGTCTTGCTGATTGCGGCCGAAGGTTTGGCACGTACAAATCATGAAGATAATGCTGTCGGTGGAGCTAAATATTATCTCAATCAAGTGCGTAAACGTGCTGGATTGGCAGATGAGACGGCTACAGGAAATGATTTAATACAATCGATTTTGACTGAACGTTTACATGAGTTACCGTTGGAATTTAAGATTTGGGATGACATTCGCCGTACTCGTTTGTATCCGGAAGCATCTACAGAAGGAAAATTGAAATGGACTGCTCTTGCATCGGCTCAAATCCAAAACAAGCCCGATGGAAGCACAAGAGCCGGCGCCATTCCTGAATATGCTTTGTTATGGCCTATCCCGTTAGATGAAATTCAGGCTAATCCTGCGTTGGAAGGACATCAGAACCCGGGATGGAATTAATTAGGTAATAATAAATATTTGTTTCTGATAGAATTGGAGAGAGGGTAAAGGCAAATTATCCTCTCTCTATTGCTTAAACAGTTAGTCCTCCGGTTGTACTCTCGTGGTATGCACATAAATATTACATCCTGATTCTCACTTGTTTAACTTGTACTCTCGTTGACGCTCGTATCCTTTGGTTGACCATATGCTATTTTTTTTCTTATTTTGGCGTATCAGAGGACTGATAATTACAGAAAGATGCTTTAATTTGTAACGTAAATAAAAAAGACTTGATAATCTAATTAATAGCTTAATTCGTAGACCATGAATAAAAAGAAACTACTATCTTTCGCAATAGCCCTGCTATTGGGAGCTTCTTCTACCTTTGCGCAAAAGCAACCGGTAGACTATGTGAATCCTTTAATGGGAACTGATTCGAAAATATCACTATCTAATGGGAATACATATCCTGCCATCGCGTTGCCTTGGGGAATGAACTTCTGGATGCCACAAACCGGAAAGATGGGTGACGGTTGGGCTTACACTTATGCATCCGACAAAATCAGAGGTTTCAAGCAAACCCATCAGCCTAGTCCGTGGATCAATGACTACGGTCAGTTCTCAATCATGCCGATGACTAAACAGTTGAAGATCGATCAGGACAGTCGTGCTTCCTGGTTCTCTCATAAGGCAGAGAAAGCCACTCCTTATTATTATAGTGTTTATTTGTCAGAGTATGACATGACAACTGAAATAGCTCCGACGGAACGTTGCGCATATTTCCGTTTCACTTTCCCTGAAACCTCCGATGCCTATGTGGTGGTAGATGCTTTCGACCGCGGTTCGTATGTGAAGGTGATTCCCGAAGAAAATAAAATAGTTGGTTATACGACACGCAATAGTGGCGGTGTTCCTCAAAACTTTAAGAATTACTTTGTGATAGAGTTCGACAAGCCTTTTACTTTCAATAAAGTATGGGCAGACTATCATTTGGTTGAAACACATCTCGAACTACAATCCAATCACGTGGGTGCTGCTATCGGATTTTCAACGAAGAAAGGAGAACAGGTACATGCAAAGGTGGCATCCTCATTCATCAGTCCTGAACAGGCTGAACTGAATTTGAAAGAAATTGGAAATAAGACTTTCGAACAGACAAAAGAGGCCGGTCGTAAGGCATGGAACAATGTCTTGGGGCGTATCAAGGTTGAAGACAGCGATGAGAACCGTATGCGTACGTTCTACTCTTGTTTGTATCGTTCGGTGTTGTTTCCTCGTATGTTTTACGAGGTAAACGGTAAGGGGGAAACTGTGCATTACAGCCCCTATAATGGTGAAATCCGTCCGGGATATATGTTTACCGACACTGGATTCTGGGATACTTTCCGTTGCTTGTTTCCATTTGTTAATTTGATATATCCTTCAATGGGTGAGAAGATGCAGGCAGGTCTGTTGAATACCTATCTTGAAAGTGGATTCTTTCCTGAATGGGCCAGTCCGGGCCATCGTGGTTGCATGGTTGGGAACAATTCTGCTTCTGTAGTGGCGGATGCTTTCATGAAGAATATAACCAAAGCGGATGCAGAAAAAATGTATGAAGGTCTACTGAAAGGGGCCAATAGCGTACATCCGAAAGTTTCTACTACCGGACGCCGTGGATATGAATATTATAACAAACTGGGCTATGTGCCATACGATGTGAAAATTAATGAGAATGCGGCACGCACATTGGAATATGCATACGATGACTGGTGCATCTACCGTATGGGTGAAAAATTAGGTCGTCCGGCAGAAGAACTGGATGTTTATAAGAAAAGGAGTCAGAACTACCGTAATCTGTTCGATCCGGAAACTAAGTTGATGCGGGGAAAGAATTCCGACGGAACTTTCCAGACTCCTTTCAATCCTTTTAAATGGGGAGATGCCTTTACGGAAGGAAATAGTTGGCATTATACATGGTCGGTATTCCACGATGTACAAGGACTGGTTGATCTGATGGGCGGCAAGAAGATGTTTGTCAGTATGCTTGATTCTGTATTCAATCTTCCTCCTGTATTTGATGATAGCTATTATGGAGGAGTGATTCACGAGATTCGTGAAATGGAAATTGCTAACATGGGTAACTATGCACATGGCAACCAACCTATCCAGCACATGATCTATTTGTATAACTATGCCGGCGAACCTTGGAAAGCCCAATATTGGTTGCGTGAGACGATGAACCGCCTCTATCTTCCTACTCCGGACGGTTATTGTGGAGATGAAGATAACGGTCAGACTTCGGCTTGGTATGTATTTACTGCATTGGGATTTTATCCGGTATGTCCCGGCAGCAATGAATATGTAATGGGAGCTCCTTACTTCAAGAAAGCAACGATTACACTGGAGAACGGCAAGAAACTGGAAATCTCCGCCCCGAAGAATAACGATGATAATCGTTATATTCGTTCATTGAATTATAATGGCAAGAATTATACAAAGAATTATCTGAACCATTTCGATCTGTTGAAAGGCGGTCGTCTGGTGTTTGATATGGATAACAAACCGAATAAGGGAAGAGGTATCAACGAATCAGACTTCCCGTATTCATTCTCTCGTGACGCAAAGTAAGCTGATATGAATAATTTGAGAAAGAAAGTATTGATGATGACTATGGCGGCAGCAACTTTGTCCGCCATAGCTCAACAGCCGGTAGACTATGTGAATCCGATTATCGGGACCAATGGGATGGGGCACACTTTTCCCGGTGCTTGTACTCCTTTCGGATGGGTACAGTTGAGTCCGGACACAGACACAATTCCGCATAATGTAAATGGAGCTTATCAGAAAAATGCCTACGAGTATTGTGCCGGTTACCAATATAGGGACAAGACCATTGTTGGCTTCAGTCACACTCATCTTAGTGGTACGGGACATTCTGACTTGGGAGACATCTTGTTGATGCCTGCTGTTGGCGATGTGAAGTTAAATCCCGGTCGGGCGGATTATCCGGAAGAGGGATACCGTTCACGTTTTGACCATGCTACAGAAAAAGCTGTTCCCGGATATTATGAAGTGATACTGGACGATTATGGCATTAAGGCCCAACTGACAGCAACACAACGGACGGGTATACATAAATATACCTTCCCGAAAGGAAAAGATGGTCATTTGATTTTGGATCTGGTGCATGGTATTTATAATTATGACGGCAAAGTTCTATGGGCCAATTTGAGAGTCGAAAACGATACTCTGTTGACCGGATATCGTATCACCAATGGATGGGCGCGTACGAATTATACCTATTTTGCTATCTCTTTGTCACAGCCGATTAAAGACTACGGATATAAGGATAAGGAAAAAGTATTGTACAATGGCTTTTGGCGTCGTTTTAAGTTGGAAAAGAACTTCCCTGAAATCACAGGTCGAAAAATCGTGGCTTACTTTAACTTCGATACCGCTAACAATTCGGAACTGGTTGTAAAAGTGGCATTGTCGGCAGTCAGTACGGAAGGGGCCATTAAGAATCTGCGTGCCGAGGCTTCCGGAAAGAGTTTCGAACAGTTGGCGGAGGCTGCTCGTACAGATTGGAATAGTGAACTGGAGCATTTCGAGATCGAAGGTACGCCCGATCAGAAAGCAATGTTCTATACTTCTCTTTACCACACCATGATTAATCCGTCTGTGTATATGGATGTAGACGGTTCCTATCGTGGGCTGGATCATAACATACACCGGGCGGAAGGATTCACCAACTATACTATATTTTCCCTTTGGGATACCTATCGTGCGGAACATCCTTTCCTGAATCTGGTGAAACCGGGACGCAATGCGGATATGGTGGAATCCATGATTAAACATGAGCAACAAAGCGTGCACGGAATGTTGCCGATATGGAGTCTGATGGGAAATGAAAACTGGTGTATGAGCGGTTATCATGCTGTGTCTGTACTGGCGGATGCAATAACCAAAGGCGTCTTTTCGAATGTGGATGAGGCATTGGCGGCAATGGTCAGTACATCCACCGTTCCGTATTATGAAGGTATAGCTGATTATATGAAGCTGGGATATATTCCGCTTGACAAAAGTGGTACAGCAGCTTCTTCTACTTTGGAGTATGCATACGACGATTGGACTATCTATCAGACAGCTTTGAAGGCAGGTAACAAGGAAATAGCGGAGACTTACCGAAAGCGTGCCCTCAATTATCGTACTATCTATGATACAAGTATTGGTTTTGCACGTCCCCGTTATAGTGACGGTTCTTTCAAGAAAGAGTTTGATGTATTGCAAACCTATGGTGAAGGTTTTATCGAAGGCAATTCATGGAATTTCTCTTTTCATGTGCCACACGATGTATTTGGCATGATCGACTTGATGGGAGGAGAAGGGACGTTCGTGCAGAAACTGGATGAACTGTTCTCCATGCATCTGCCGGAGAAGTACTATGAGCATAATGAGGATATTACGGAAGAATGTTTGGTCGGCGGATATGTGCATGGTAATGAACCGAGCCACCATGTTCCTTATCTATATGCGTGGACTTCCCAGCCGTGGAAATCACAGTACTGGCTGCGTGAGATTCTGAATAAGATGTATAAGAATGATATTAACGGATTGGGTGGAAATGATGATTGCGGACAGATGTCAGCATGGTACCTTTTCTCCGTGATGGGCTTCTATCCGGTTTGTCCTGGTACAGACCAGTATGTATTGGGAGCGCCCTACCTGCCTTATCTGAAGATGACGCTTCCTAATGGAAAGACATTGGAGATCAAAGCGCCGGGTGTCAGCGATAAGAAACGTTACGTGCAGTCGCTGAAATTGAACGGTAAGGTATACGACAAGATGTACATTACACATGAAGACATTTTGAAAGGAGGCGTGCTTGAATTCAAGATGGGGGCGTCACCTAACAAACGTCGCGGATTATCACCGGAGGATAAACCTTATTCATTAACTAACGGAATCAACGAATAATCAATAAAGGAGTATGAAAAAGATACATTTAATCTATGCAGCCTGCCTGCTGGTAGGTATGGGGGCTTGTGCTGCAAGTGTGCAAAAACAGGTGAAGGATACTGATGTATGGAAAGAGTACAATACAGGTGCTGTATTGTTTGAGGATAAAGCACCGGAAACGCTGGGATCGGACATTTACCACCGGATCATTCCCGATGCTGAATCGTATATCAAGGAACAGGCACGTACTGTATTAGCTACTCTTTACAATTCTCCGGAAGATAGTATTCCCGCAGTGCACAAGATACATTATACTTTGGAAGATATCAACGGTATTTCTGCTAAAGGCGGTGGCAATGGTGATGTGACGATTTTCTACAGTACACGTCATATTGAAAAATCTTTTGCAGCGAATGATACGGCAAAGTTGTTTTTCGAAACACGCGGGGTATTGTTGCATGAACTGACACATGCTTATCAGCTGGAACCGCAAGGAATCGGTTCTTATGGAACCAATCGTGTGTTCTGGGCATTTATCGAGGGAATGGCAGATGCTGTGCGGGTTGCCAATGGAGGATTTGACGGACCGAATGCCCGTCCGAAAGGCGGGAACTATATGGACGGTTATCGTACAGCCGGTTATTTCTTTGTCTGGTTGCGTGATAACAAAGATCCTGAATTCCTGCGTAAGTTCAATCGCAGTACGTTGGAGGTGGTGCCTTGGTCGTTCGATGGTGCTATCAAACATATTTTAGGGAATGAATATAATATTGACGAATTATGGCATGAGTATCAGGTCGCTGTAGGTGATATACAAGCATAATAATGTAAATATGGTGAGTGTAATGGGTAAAAGAGGATTGTTTTTAGTATGGCTGTGCCTGGTGAGTATTTTGCCAGGCATGGCTCAAACCGAGAAACTGATTGATTATGTGAATCCATTTGTGGGAACAGATGGTTATGGTAATGTGTATCCGGGTGCGCAGATTCCTTTCGGGGGAATTCAGATGAGTCCGGACACGGATAGTAAATACTATGATGCGGCTTCCGGTTATAAATATAATCATTCCACCTTGTTGGGGTTCAGTCTGACTCATTTAAGCGGGACTGGTATACCTGATTTGGGAGACTTCTTGTTTATTCCCGGAACAGGAGAGATGAAACTGGATCCGGGGACACGTGAGGAGCCGGAAAAGGGATACCGTTCACGTTATTCTCATGAAAAGGAATGGGCATCACCTAATTATTATGCGGTGGAACTGTCAGATTATGGAGTAAAGGCTGAAATGACGTCAGGGGTACGTAGTGGTATGTTTCGTTTCACCTATCCTCAATCGGATAAAGCTTTTATTATGATCGATATGAACCATACTTTATGGCAATCTTGTGAATGGGCAAATCTGCGCATGGAAAATGATTCTACCATCACCGGATATAAACTGGTGAAAGGTTGGGGACCGGAACGGCATATTTATTTCACGGCTACTTTCTCTAAAAAGTTGACCGGCTTGCGCTTTATGCAGAATAAGAAACCGGTGATTTACAATACCTCCCGGTTTCGTAGCAGCTATGAAGCTTGGGGAAAGAATCTGATGGCTTGCATCTCTTTTGATACGAAAGCCGGAGAGGAAGTGATTGTAAAAACTGCTATTTCATCGGTCAGCACAAACGGGGCAAAAAACAATATGGCGGAACTTGCTGGACTCACTTTCGATGATCTGAAAGCTAAAGGAGAAGCACTATGGGAAAAAGAACTTGGAAAATATACCCTTACTGCCGACCGTAAAACGAAAAGAACATTCTATACGTCGGCTTATCATGCGGCTTTGCATCCGTTCATCTTTCAGGATGCAGACGGGCAGTTTCGCGGATTAGATAAAAATATAGAGAAAGCCGAAGGATTTATCAACTATACGGTATTCTCTCTTTGGGATACCTACCGGGCTTTGCATCCCTGGTTCAATCTGGTGCAGCAGGAAGTGAATGCCGATATTGCCAATTCCATGTTGGCTCATTATGATAAGAGTGTGGAGAAAATGCTTCCTATCTGGTCGTTTTATGGAAATGAGACTTGGTGTATGATTGGTTATCATGCAGTTTCCGTATTGGCTGACATGATTGTGAAGGGAGTGAAAGGATTCGATTACGAACGTGCGTATGAGGCTATGAAGACCACGGCGATGAATCCGAATTATGACTGTTTGCCGGAATATCGTATGATGGGATATGTGCCTTTCGATAAAGAGGCGGAGTCAGTATCTAAAACATTGGAATATGCGTATGATGATTATTGCATGGCACAGGCTGCCAAGGCTTTGGGTAAAGAGGATGATTATCGTTATTTCTTGAATCGTGCACTCTCTTATCAGACTTTGATTGATCCGGAAACGAAGTATATGCGTGGCAAGGACAGTCAGGGAAACTGGCGTACACCGTTTACTCCGGTAGCTTATCAGGGACCCGGATCTGTAAATGGATGGGGGGATATTACGGAAGGCTTTACTGTACAATATACCTGGTACGTACCACAAGATGTACAAGGATATATGAACGAAGCTGGCGAAGATTGGTTCCGCAACCGGTTGGATGAACTGTTCACAGTAGAGCTGCCGGATGACATTCCGGGAGCACATGATATTCAAGGCCGTATCGGAGCCTATTGGCATGGAAATGAACCTTGCCATCATGTAGCGTATCTTTATAATTACTTGAAAGAACCTTGGAAATGTCAGAAGTGGGTACGGACGATTGCTGAACGTTTCTATGGCGATACTCCGGATGCATTAAGTGGCAATGACGATTGCGGACAGATGTCGGCTTGGTATATGTTCAATTGCATTGGCTTTTACCCGGTGGCTCCTTCAAGCAATATGTATAACATCGGTTCTCCTTGCGTTGAGGCAATAACAGTTCGGATGAGCAACGGAAAAGTGATTGAAATGGTAGCAGATAATTGGTCGCCGAAGAATGTGTATGTAAAGGAATTGTATGTGAATGGCAAGAAGTATGACAAATCTTATTTGAAATATGAGGATATACGTGATGGCGTGAAACTACGTTTTGTCATGAGCAGTAAACCGAACTATAAGCGTGCGGTATCGGATGAAGCGGTAGCTCCTTCTTTGTCGTTGCCTGGAAAGACAATGAAATATCAGGTAAATTTGATGAAAACGGGTATATCAAACCAGTGAAAATAACTTTTGAAGGAGTATTACCCAGTCCGTTTGATAGTACGAAGTGATGTTTTTATTACATTTGCCATTGTAAAACGATTATTAATTAAATATCTAAATCATGAGAAGATATTTCCTGTTAGTTGTGTGTTTGTGCTTGGCATCACTACTTCGTGCACAGAATAAGTTAGAGTTAATTTCTCCCAATGGAGAGCTGAAAGTGTCCTTGAATCTCTCGGATAAAATCTATTATAGTATAGATTATAACGGAGATGTATTGTTGAAAGACAATTCTCTTTTGTTGGTTCTGAAAAATCAAGTGTTGGGACAGAACCCTAAGTTGCGTCGTCAGAAGCAATGGAGTGTCGACGAGCAATTAACTCCTATTGTTCCTTTGAAATATTCGAAAGTCAATAATCGTTATAATCAATTGCTACTGACCTTTAAAGATTATGCAGTAGAATTCCGTGCTTTTGACGATGGAGTTGCTTACCGGTTTATTACTTCACAAAAAGGTGATGTTGAAGTAATGAACGAAGAGTTTGCTATCAACTTCCCGTCGGATTATCTTCTTCACTTGCAACAACCGGGAGGCTTCCATACAGCTTATGAGGAACCTTACACACATGTTCAAAGTAATGCGTGGAAGCCTGAAGAACGGATAGCTGTTTTGCCGGTATTGATTGACACACAAAAAGACTATAAAATATTAATCAGCGAGTCGGATCTGGCTGATTATCCATGTATGTTTCTCAAAGGAACGGGTACGAACGGAGCAATCTCTGTTTTTCCTAAAGCTCCGCTTGCGTTTGCCGAAAACAGTGATCGTAGCGTGAAGATTACTCAAGAAGCTGATTACATTGCTAAAACAAAAGGTACGAGAAATTATCCTTGGCGTTACTTTGTGATAAGTAAAAATGATAAGCAGTTGATTGAGAATACAATGACTTATAAACTGGCTGAAAAGAATCAACTTCAGGATGTTTCATGGATTAAGCCGGGACAGGTGAGCTGGGAATGGTGGAATGACGCTTCTCCTTACGGACCGGATGTGAATTTTGTTTCCGGTTATAACTTGGATACTTATAAGTATTACATTGATTTTGCTTCTAAATTTGGTATTCCATATATCATTATGGATGAAGGCTGGGCTAAAAGTACACGTGATCCTTATACGCCTAATCCCAAAGTAGACTTGCACGAGTTGATTCGTTATGGCAAAGAAAAAAATGTAGGGATTGTGCTTTGGTTGACGTGGTTGACGGTAGAAAACAATTTTGATCTCTTCAAGACTTTCAATGAATGGGGAGTAAAAGGACTTAAGATTGATTTTATGGACAGAAGCGATCAGTGGATGGTCAACTATTACGAACGGGTAGCCCGGGAAGCAGCCAAACATCATTTGTTTGTCGATTTTCATGGCTCTTTCAAACCTGCCGGACTGGAATATAAATATCCGAATGTATTGTCTTACGAAGGAGTGCGTGGCATGGAACAAATGGGCGGTTGTTATCCGGATAATAGTCTGTATTTACCGTTTATGCGTAATGCTGTCGGTCCGATGGATTATACTCCCGGAGCGATGATTAGTATGCAGCCTAATGTGTATCGCTCGGAACGTCCCAATGCTGCAAGTATCGGAACACGCGCTTATCAGTTGGCACTCTTTGTGGTTTTTGAAAGTGGTCTGCAGATGTTGGCGGATAATCCTACTCTTTATTATCGTAATGAAGATTGTACCCGTTTCATTACACAAGTTCCCGTAACGTGGGACGAGACTGTGGCACTGGAAGCTAAAGCGGGTGAATATGTCATTGTAGCAAAACGGAAAGGTGATAAGTGGTTTATAGGAGGAATGACTAACAATGGTGAAAAGGAACGTGAGTTTACCATAAAGTTAGATTTCTTGAATAAAGATCGCTCTTATCAAATGATATCTTTTGAGGATGGTATCAACGCAGGACGTCAGGCGATGGATTATCGTTGCAAGTCATCCCAGGTGAAAGCCGGAGAGCAGCTAGCTATAAAGATGGTTAGAAATGGTGGCTTTGCAGCTGTCATTGAATGATGGCACATATTCTAACTTTCCATACGTAAAAATGGAAATCATCTTTCAATCTATCACCATCCTTCTGAAACGTATTGTTCATCGAGCTTTCAGGGTGGTGATAGATTGTTCTCCACCTGTCACCTAATCATTCATCTATCACCGTTTGAAATGAACATGCCTGCATATAAATATAAGCTTGTATGTAAATAGAAGTTTCAACAGGGGATACTTTTAGTTTCAAGGCGGGAAACTTTAGTTTCCATTAGGGGAAACTGCAGTTTCAGAGGCTTGAAACTAAAGTTTCCTCGGTGAGAAACAAAGTGTTTCATGCCGTGAAACTGCTTGTT
Source organism: Bacteroides sp. 1001302B_160321_D4 (assembly GCF_015667765.1). Classification (NCBI taxonomy): domain Bacteria; kingdom Pseudomonadati; phylum Bacteroidota; class Bacteroidia; order Bacteroidales; family Bacteroidaceae; genus Bacteroides; species Bacteroides sp. 1001302B_160321_D4. Next base: position 19,888 of record NZ_JADPLO010000020.1, read on the forward strand.
TCAAGCGTTGAAACCAATCGTTTCACGGCACGAAACACTTTGTTTTGCTATTTGTTCTAAGAAGGCAATGCTTCGGAATCAACGTTTTCTCTTAGAGAACCACTCTTTAAACTCTGCTACTCGGGCTTTACTGACAAGTATTTTTTCTTTGATTCCTGAATAGTACAAGTTGATGGACAGTCGGCTGTTGAACCATAAGTCAATATCTTTGATAGCTTCTCGCGAAATAAGATATTGGCGGTTAGCCCGAAAGAAAAGAGAAGGATTGAGACACTCCGTAAGTTCATCTAATGTTTGAGAAAAACAGTATTCGGTTTCATCGGTTAAGACTACTTTGACCTGACAGTCCTTAATATAAAACAATTGTATCATATCTACAGAAACGGGCAATAGTTTGTCTCCTTTGGTAGGAATAAGGAAATGACTTTTATAGTTTTCTTGCTTTTGGAGTGAATGTATCAGTTTCAGTAGCTCATTCTCCTGTTGTGGAAAAGGAAACTGGTGTTTGTCAGCAGCATCCTGTAAACCTTGGAGCTTATCGAAAGCGTGTTCTATGTCTTCCTTACCGATGGGTTTTAATAAGTAGTCGATGCTGTTTACTTTGAATGCACGTAACGCATATTCATCATAGGCAGTTGTAAAGATAATCGGACAAGTAATATTGATATGATTGAATATCTCGAAGGCGGAACCATCTGCCAGGTGAATATCCATGAATACCAGTTCCGGCATCGGATGAGAACTGAACCATTCGATAGTGGAACTGATACTATCCAGTATGGTCACGATTTCTCCATTCGGTTTTATTTCATTAAGCAGTGAAGTCAGGTTTCGTACTGCTGCTTTTTCGTCTTCTATAATGACAATCTTCATGGTGATTATTGTTCTAGTTGTGATTTTTCAATCAAAGGAATACAAACTGTAAACTCTCTGTCCTCCGTTATTTGTATATCCCGTTTAAACAAGAGCCTGTATCGCTTGGCAAGGTTGGCAAGTCCGATGCCGGTTCCGGAAGTTGCAGTCCATTTGGGCTGAATGTCGTTGCTGATAGACAAATTGCCGTTATCGTCCGTCGTGATATGAATGGTCAACGGCTTCCGGTTGCTGATTTCGTTGTGCTTTACTGCATTCTCAATCAACACTTGCACCGCCATTGGAGGGAGGAGATATTCTTCGTAGGCATTGCTTATCTGTATGTCGAATTGTAGATTGTTCTCAAAACGCATCTTTAATAGAAATATATAAGCGGAAACAAATTCCATTTCTTCCCGGAGACTGACACATTGTGACTCATTACTTTGCAAAGTATACCTTAGTACCCGGGAGAGTTCCTGAATGTAATCCTGCGCTTTATCTTGATTTTCGCGTACCAGCGAACGCAGGGTATTCAGCGAGTTGAACAGCATGTGTGGGTTCAGCTGATTCTTCAGTACTTCATACTGATTGCGGAGATTCTCTGCCTGAAGCTGTTCGTTTTCAATAAGTACCAGTTGCTGCTTGAATATAAGATGAATGATACAGCAACTACTGGTGACGAGACATGCTACAATGAAATCCCGCAATGGATGCAAATAATGATGTACCATGGCATCGATGGCCGGAATATCAAACGTTCTGTGAAGGAAAACAAAAAACTGTCCTGACAAGTTACTCAATATCCATGTCACGATAAAGGAAAGCAAAATCTTTGTCCCTGTAATTTTAATGGAAGCCTGATTGAAATGAAACAAACGGGTATTGATGGCAAAAAGTAACAATAGCGACAGAAAGGTAAACAGTATTTCGTTTGCCACATCTATAAACTTCATCCCTGGGAATAAGGAATGACTTTCGAAACGGTCGAAAAGAGATACTGATTCAGGAAAATGAATCAGTACAGCAACCGCTAAGGAGATGATGACTGTGGAAAGTATATATTTATCTTTTTTTATTGCTTTGGCTATCATACAACAAAGATAGTGGTAAATTATGAGTTACCGGTTATAAAATGTCAATGCTGTTGTCACAGTTGGTCAATTATTGTTTCTGAATGTGTGCCGTGACATACATACCGGGGCGGAATTGTACATTTTCCTCCTTGATGGAAGCATACACTTCGAGCGAACGATTGGTTTCGTCTACTTTTTGTCCGATGGAAATCACGACGCCGTGAAAGGTTTGTGTCCCCATTCCGTTTACACGAAACTGTACCGGGCTGCCGACTTGTATGTCTGCAAGATCTTTCTCGTAAGTAGTCAGGCAAAGCATCGGGCTGCTTTTATCGATAAGTTCGCAAAGTGCTTCTCCCGGATTGATATATTTGCCGATATTCATCGCTACATTAGCGGCATAACCACTAATAGGGGCTTTGACTTCCAGTAGCGGTTGTATTCCGTTCTTAAGTAATGCCTCCGTTTGAACGCCTAAAAGAGAAAGTTGTGCAGCAGCGGCGTCCTGGCGACTCTTCATGGAGAGAAAGTCCGCTTTACTTTGCTGGAATTTCTTTTGAGAAGCTGCTTGTTCGGCAGACAGATTTTTTTGCCGTTCGTATTCAGCTAAGAGATATTCGGTCTGTGCGTGACTGTCCAGATAAGTTTGTTGCAGGGTGATGAACTCCGGATTCTCTAACGTGGCGATTACACTGTTTACAGCCACCCATTGCCCTGGAAGCAGAGACGCTTTTTTTACAATGCCCCCCATGGTTAAAGCAATGGTTGCCTGACGTTGAGGAGGAAGAACGATTCGTCCGTTGAACGAAACCTGATTAGGCTTTGAGGTAGCTGAAGTGATGGCATCCACTTCGGGTTGTGTGATGGTATCTGCTATCGTTTCGGCAACGGGAATTGCGGCGGATTCGTTATTTGTAGTTTGCTGGTTTCCTTTGCAAGCCGTTAGAATTAGTAAAAGGATGGGATAAACTATCTTTTTCATATCTTATGTTTTATAATAATTATTCTGGGTGATGTATGTCATTCAATGTCTCGATCTTCCACCTACTTGAAAAGTTCATATTCCAGTGCAGCAATATTGTATTGGTAGACTGTTTCAATATAGCCTCTGCGTATCTCTCTGGCGGTGGTAATCGACTGTATATATTCGGCAATGCCTGTTTCGCTCTGCTGCAATTGCAGGTTGGCTGCCTTTGTCAGTTCGTCCGCTTCTTTCAAGGCAGAAGAGGTATAATATCGTAAACTTTCGTTGTATCTGCGGAGGGATGCTTCTAGTTCGAGTGTTTTATTTCTTAACTCCCGGATGTTGGCATCTGCCTGTATTTGCGCTGAAGTGGCAGTTAGCCGTGCCTGCTTCACTTTGCTCTTTTGTGGCAGGAAGTAGATGGGGAAAGAAACCCCGATCATCCAGGCATTCAGATTCTTAAGTGGGAGAATGTCCTGACGGGTATACCCCACACTGATTTCAGGAAAGAAATGGCTCTGCTCTACACGGAGCATTGCTTTCGCTTCATCTGCCTGGCTTTGAAAGTAGGCAGTATGTGCTCCCGATAGGTTTCCATCCGAAATGCCGGTATAGAATAAGGATAAAGTGGAATCCACCGGAACAATGGGATCGTTGGAGTAGCAACTCCATTGGAAACGTGCCAATGCCATTTTCTCTTCTTCTTTTGCTTGGAACCAGCGGTTATGCAGATCGGCAGCTATGGTGGTCATCATATTTTTCTCTAGCAAGGTGATCTCTCCTTGTTGGTATCGTAATTCTCCGATGCGCTGCAGTTCTTCTGCCATTTTATCCTGATCCCGATACATTGAACAGAGATTAGTGGCATATTGGTAGTAGGCCCACGCCCTTTTCACTTCTGCTGTGATTTCTTTCTCTACCATCTGCCGATAATAGGTGTTCGTTTTTACCTGACGGTTGACTAACGCATTCTTATAGAATGGCGTTAGAAGGGAGCCCAGGCTTTGCTCGAAAGCCAGTTCCTTGTCTTTTTTGTTTTCTCCGTTAAGTTGACCCCAGGAATAGCTGAACGAGGTAGGCGTTGCTTCTATCACTTCTCCGCGAGTGGCTTTGGCTTGTTGAATAGCATTATTGGCTATTTTCAGGCGAGGATGATTTTGTTTGGCTATTTCTATCGCCTGTTCGAGACTGACTGTTTGTGTCTGTTGAGCGGAAACGAACGCGGGAAGAAACAAGAACAGGAGACACAATCCCCCGAAAGGCCAGCGCAGTTTGATTCCCGGACGTCTCCAGGTAGCAAATGAATTTACAATTTTGTAAAACACCGGAATGATGAGTAAAGTCAGTACGGTAGAAATAATCAAGCCACCGATGACCACTGTTGCCAACGGACGTTGTACTTCTGCGCCGGCTGAAGTGGCTATTGCCATCGGGACGAATCCCAGAGATGCAACCAGTCCTGTCAGGAATACAGGACGGAGCAAGTGTGGAGTCCCTCTTTTGATAATCTGGTTTGTAGTCATGGAATAGGTATTTTGTTTACGAAGTTCGTTGAAGTGATTTACCATCAGGATACCATTCAATACTGCCACCCCGAACAAGGCGATGAATCCTACTCCGGCCGATATGCTAAACGGAAGCCCGCGTAGCCAAAGTGCGGTGATACCACCGATGAGCGATAGGGGGACCGTTGAGAATACCATCAGGGTATAGGTGATGTTCTTGAATGCGAAGAACAGAATCAATAGAATGAGCATTAATGCCACGGGGATGACTACCAGTAAGGTATTGATGGCATTTTGCAAGTTTTCGAACTGGCCGCCGTATTCGAAGTAATATCCCGGCTTCAGTTTGATGTTCTTGTTCAGTGTCTCTTGAATATTGGCGACAACTTGCTGGATGTCTGCGTCACGCACATTGACACCGATGACGATGCGCCGTTTGGTTGCATCCCGGTTGATTTGCAGTGGCCCACTGACAAGGTCGATGCTTGCTACCTCTCCAACAGGGATTTGAATTCCTTCCGAAGTGCGTACAAACAACTTATCAAGATTCAAGTCGGCCACTTTCTCCTGGTCAAGCCGGACCACGAGATCGAATCTCCGTTCGTTTTCAAAGATTACACCTGTTGACTCTCCGGCATAGGCAGTTCGGATAATGGTGTTAAGCTCTTGTATGTTGATGCCGTAACGGGCTATTTTGCCACGGTTGTATTTCACTACCAATTGGGGTAATCCCATCGTCTGCTCAACGATGACATCCGCTGCTCCCGGCACTTTTTCTACAAAGGTAGCTGCTTCTTTGGCTCTTTCATATAATTCGTGCGTGTCTTCTCCATATAATTTGATGGCAATATCTGCTTTTGCTCCCGTCATCAGCTCGTTGAAGCGAAGTTGTATCGGTTGCGAGAAGTTGAATTCGGCACGTTCGGAGAGCGGAGCAAGTGCATCTTTCATTTTATCCACCATTTCTGCACGGCTTCCGGCACTTGTCCATTCTTTGAATGGTTTCATGATAATCATCACATCGGCATCTTCCACTGCCATCGGGTCAGTGGGAACTTCCGCCGTTCCTATTTTGGCTACAACATGTTTAATTTCAGGGAATTTATCCATTAATGCTTTCTCTGCCAAGCGGGATACTTCGATACTTTCGGTCAGCGAACTTCCTGCGGGTAGTGTCATTTGCATGGCAAAATCTCCTTCGTCCAAAGTAGGAATGAATTCTGCTCCCAGGCGGGTAAAGAGAAAAAGTGAACCGATCAGTGCAGAGAAGGCTACGATGACGGTACGCCATTTGTAACGAAGACAGGCACGCAGGGTGTGCTGGTAGATCTTGTTCAGTTTCTCGAAGAAGCGGTCGGCAAGGGTGGGTTTCACAACAATGGTATGCTTCAGAAAGAGGGAGGCCATCATAGGAACATAAGTCAGTGAAAGAATTAAGGCTCCGATAATGCAGAACACAAGTGTTTTGGCCATGGGGGTGAAGTATTTCCCTTCAATTCCGTTCAATGTAAGGATGGGGAAGAAGACGATAAGGATAATCAACACTGCAAAAGTGGCCGAACGTGCAACGCCGGAAGCTCCTTTTTCCACTTCTTTGTCCATCTCTTTGCGGGTCAGTGTGCGGCCTCGGAATTGTTTTCCGTAAATGTGGGCGAGGATACCTTCCAAGATAACGATAGAGCCATCTACTACAATACCAAAGTCAATGGCACCGAGACTCATTAGATTGGCGGTGACATTGAATACACGCATCATGATAAAAGCGAAGAGCATTGCCAGCGGGATGACGGATGCGACAATCAGTCCGGCACGGAGGTTGCCGAGGAAGAGGATGAGTACAAGGAAGACGATAACCGCTCCTTCAATCAGGTTGTTGACAACCGTAGAGATGTTCCGGTTTACCAGTTCCGAACGGTTCAAGTAAGGTTCTATACTGACTCCTTCGGGTAATAGCTGCTGTATTTTTTCTACCCGTTTTTCGAGTTCTTGAGTCACTACATTTGCGTTGGCACCTTTCAGCATCATGGCAATTCCGCCGACACACTCGCCCTCACCATCCTTTGTCATGGCACCGAAACGCTTTGGAGAACCGAAGCGGACAACTCCTACATCACTGATATGTACCGGAATCCCATTTCGGTTGGTCACTACAATCTGTTCAATATCCTTGATGCGGGTAATCATACCTTCCGACCGGATATAGTAGGCGTTCTTTATCTTCTCAATGTAGCTTCCGCCGGTATTTTGGTTGTTGCTGCTAAGTGCTTCGAACACCTCGCCGATAGTGATATTCAAAGAAAACAGGGCGTCCGGATCGACGGCTACTTCATATTGTTTCAGGTAACCGCCGAAACTATTGATTTCTACTATACCGGGGATACCGGACAACTGACGTTTCACCATCCAATCTTGAATGGTGCGGAGTTCCATTGCGTCATATTTCTTCTCATATCCGGGAGCTACCTTCAATATATACTGGTAAATTTCTCCCAGACCGGTGGTGATGGGCATCATCTCCGGTGTTCCGAGCTCGGAGGGAATTTCGCTTGTTACGCTTTGTATTTGTTCATTTATCAACTGCCGTGCATCGAGTGTGGGGACACTTTCTTTAAAAACGACCGTTACGACCGATAGCCCGAAGCGGCTGACAGAACGGATATCTTCGACATTCATAATATTGCTCATCGCTATTTCGATAGGCATAGTGATGAGTTGTTCCACCTCTTGTGGTGCGAGTGTAGGGGATACGGTCACTATTTGTACCTGATTATTGGTAATGTCGGGCACGGCATCAATAGGTAGTGTCAGCATCGCATAGATACCTCCGATAAACAGGAAGAGAGTAGTGAGTCCTACAAATAGTTTCTTCTTGATTGAAAAACGTACAATAGCTGTAAACATGACTTTCGTTGTATTATTATTTCACGATACAAAATTACTACCTATCTTCATCCGTTATCACTAAGAATAAATGAAGCGGAAAGATTGTGGGGTGAAGTGACGGATTTGGGAATTGAAAGATGTAAAATCATAGCTCTTGTTTCACTGCTGAACAAACATTTCTTTCAGTTTACTCGTTTAATATAAAAACAAATTAAATGTATATTCAACATGAAAACATTCGTCTTGATGATGGTAAGCCTGTTGTTTGCAATTTCTTCGGAAGCGCAAAACAAGTCTTTTTATGATTTTACAGTGAAAACTATTGATGGTAAGGACTTTCCTCTTTCTTCACTGAAAGGTAAGAAAGTGTTGGTAGTCAACGTGGCATCTAAGTGTGGGCTGACGCCCCAGTATGCTCAACTGGAGAAACTATATGAGAAATATAAAGAAAAAGACTTTGTTATTATCGGTTTTCCGGCGAATAACTTTATGGGACAAGAACCGGGTAGTAATGAGGAAATAGCCAAGTTCTGTTCTTTGAACTATGATATTACTTTTCCGATGATGGCTAAGATTTCCGTTAAAGGAAAAGATATGGCTCCTCTTTACCAATGGTTGACGGAGAAAAAACAGAATGGAAAAGAAAACGCACCGGTTCAGTGGAATTTTCAGAAGTTTATGATTGATGAGAACGGACATTGGGCGGGAGTTGTGTCTCCGAAAGAAAGTCCGTTCTCTGAAAAGATTATTACTTGGATAGAGAAGGAATAAGGGATACTTTTTTCAGCTCTTCTTCGAAGTTGGGAGTGAAGATTCCTTTACCCAGATTTTCTTTTATTTCTTCGATCTTCCAAAATCGTCCACCGTCCAGTTCGTCGCTGGGATGGATTTCTTCCTCATAAACGGTTTTGTGGACAAAAACAAGCTCTTTTTCACGGCTGGATTCAAAAACATAACTGGTGAGAAGCTCGGGGGTGAAGTCTGTGATGCCCAATTCTTCACGGACTTCTCTCTTTAGGGCGATTTCTACGCTTTCGCCCAAATCAATATGTCCGCCCACAGCCGTATCCCATTTCCCCGGTTGAATATCTTTCCATTCGGGTCGTTTCTGTAAATAGATGTCTCCTTGGGCATTGAATACGTGAAGGTGAACTACCGGATGAAGCAGTTTGCTACCGCTGTGACATTCTCCGCGAGTAGCGGCTCCGGTGATATTTCCCTGTTCGTCTACGATAGGGAACATTTCCTGGTTATTATCGCTTGGCATAGTGTCTTTTATATTGGGTGAAATCTTACGGAGAGGAGAATATCTTATGGTATTAATAAAGAAGAATCTCCATAACTTAGGAATCGGAAATCATGCGCCAGTGCATAATCATAAATTGTGTGCCAATTCCCTTTTACAAAAGCTGAAACCAAAAGCAGCAAGGTACTTTGCGGCTGATGGAAATTAGTAACCATCGCTTTTACTATTTTATAATTGTATCCCGGTGCTATGATAATCTGTGTACTGGTGTGAAGGGTTTCCAAACCATTCCTGTCGAGATATCCTAATATCTTTTGCAACGCAACAACGGGAGGAATCTGGTCGTACTTTTCATAAGGCTGCCATTGTTTGACACGTAGTTCTTCTTCCGTAGCATACGGATTTTCAGCCAATGTAACTCCAATGTGATACAGGCTTTCTAGAGTCCGTACAGAAGTAGTCCCTACTGCAATAGCACAACCGTCATGGTCAATCAGTTTTTTGATGGTACTCCGGTTGACCGATATATATTCCGTGTGCATTTCGTGACCTTCGATTTCTTCACTTTTTACAGGTTTGAATGTGCCTGCTCCTACATGTAGAGTTAATTCTTCAAGATCAATCCCTTTTTCTTGAAGTGCATCCAATACTCGTGGAGTAAAATGTAATCCCGCCGTAGGCGCAGCTACCGAACCTTTAATCTTAGAATAAACAGTTTGATAAGTCTCCTTGTCACTTTCTTCCGTATCCCGGTTTAAGTAAGGAGGAATAGGAAGTTCTCCGAATACTTCAAGGATATCGGCAAACGTCACTTCCGGATTATCCCATGCAAAATCTACCCAATGGCTGGTTCCTTTGCATTCTCCTCGGGTAGCGGTCAGAGTAATAGGGAATCCTTTGACGGTCATTTCGCGTTTCAACTGTCTGTCTTTCCATTTCTTCAGATTGCCGATCATGCAAAGCCAGGCGGCATGTGCTGTCTGTTGGAAATTTAAGACATAATCGTTTGGCTGGATCGGTTCAAGACAAAACACTTCGATCAGTGCTCCCGTCTCTTTTCGAAAATGGAGGCGTGCCTGAATGACTTTTGTATTATTGAATATCATCAGACTGCCTTGCGGCAGATATTCCGGCAAAGAAGTGAAAACATCTTCACTAACTTCTCCACGACGGTATATTAAGAGTTTGGACTGGTCGCGGGTAGGCAACGGGAATTTAGCAATACGTTCATCCGGAAGAGGATAACTGTATTCACTGATATGGATATGTCTAGGATCTTCTTTCATTGTTTTCTAAAATAAAAAGAGGTTAGAACCCATTCGGTTTCTAACCTCTTTAACCAGTCGGGGTGACTGGATTCGAACCAGCGACCACACGCCCCCCAGACGCGTACTCTAACCGGGCTGAGCTACACCCCGAATTGCGGATGCAAAAGTACAGATTAATTTTTAATTAGCAAATAATCCGTTGATTTTTCTAGTATGAATTGTGCCGATTTATAGCTATTATTCTGATTATTAGTCTTTCTTGTGAACATACAAATCTTTATTTCAATGAGTTAGTAGTTTTTTTGATTGCCTCTTATGTGATATAAAAGTACATTTCTTTAATTTTGCTTGAATTAGAAAACAATCTGCTTATTTTTCATTTGAAAGCATTAATCCTTTTCTTGTCCTAAAAACACTATAAAAACCAGGTCAGTCTATAATAAAACGAAATAGGAAAATGATAAATGAACTAACAATCAGAGAGTTTGTTTATAAATTAATGTAAATAAAAGGTGTTTGACTTCCTTAGTATGATACTATATTTCCATTTTTGGTGCGTGGTAAATTAGGAAGTTATACATTTGTAAAAAGACTTAGTTTAGAAAGGTGTTAAATGTTAGACATTAAAAATAGAGAGACATTAGAGATATACGTCCTGGGTGACGATTTTAAATTTTATCAAAATCTGAAGTATCTTCCTTTGACTTCTTATCCTTCTAATAATCAATCAGCTTTGATTATATATTGTTTAGGTGGAAAGGCCAAAATTACAGTGCATGAAGATGTACATTGGATACAACCGGAGGAATTGATTATATTATTACCCGGACAATTTGTCTCATTTAGTGAGCCAAGTGAAGATTTCTCGACCGTTACGATGGTTATATCTACTTCACTGTTTAGTGATGCGTTAAGTGGTGTGCCCAGATTTTCTCCGCATTTCTTTTTCTATATGCGGACTCATTACTGGTATCCGCAGACGGAACGCGATATTCCCCGGATGTATAATTATCTGGGTATGATAAAAGATAAAGTTACCTCTCAAGATATATATAGGCGTGAGCTGATTATTCATTTGTTGAGGTATCTGTATCTGGAACTGTTCAATGCTTATCAAAAGGAATCGACCTTGATGACTGCCCGCAGGGATACCCGTAAAGAAGAGTTGGCTAATAAATTCTTTGGGCTTATCATGAAGCATTTTAAGGAGAATAAGGATGTGGCTTTTTATGCGGATAAACTGTGTATTACTTCCAAATACCTGACTATGGTAATTAAGGAGACAAGCGGGAAGTCTGCTAAAGACTGGATTGTTGAATACATCATATTAGAAATCAAGGCTTTGTTGAAAAACACAAGCCTGAACATTCAGGAAATAGCGATTAAAACGAACTTTGCGAATCAATCGTCGCTTGGACGTTTTTTTAGAAAGCATACAGGAATGTCGCTTTCACAATATCGAATGAGTAACTTAGAACAATAGTGCGGACAATTGCCTCACAATAGGCAATAATATCTATAGGGATTGGGAAGAGAAAGGGAATGAAGTCTATTTCATTCCCTTTTACTATGTGGTATATCTGATGTAGGATGGATTAAATTCCCATACATTCGCGATAGAAGTCGAGCATTTCGAAGATAGTGTCCTTATCGGCAGTCTGATTGATGCAAATGTCTCCAATATCTTTTAGTAAGGTGAAATTGATAGTACCTGAAGTATTCTTTTTATCATGCGTCATAAATGCATACAGTTGGTCATATTTCTTGCAGTCGAAAGTAAATACACCATAATTATCCTTGATAAACTGGATCGTTTGCCGCATTTTCTCTTTCGGGAAACCTACTTTGAGATGAGAAAGATACAGTTCGCACACAATTCCCCAAGCTACTGCATATCCATGTAATACAGGACGGTTTTCTGCCAGTGCCATACTTTCGAACGCATGTCCTACGGTGTGTCCCAGATTTAATGCTTTGCGGATTCCATGTTCGAAGGGATCCTGTTCTACAATATCTTCTTTCACTTGTACCGATTGACCTACCAATTGTTTGAGAGCTGCATAATCAATACTAGAGGAATCGAAATTGAGCAATTCTGCCCAATGTGCCGTATTGCTAATCAAACCGTGCTTCAACATTTCAGCATATCCGGAGAAGAAATTGTGTGTGTCCAATGTGCGTAGGAATTCAGTTTCAATCAATACACTGTTTGCCGGAGCGAAAGCACCGATTTCATTTTTCAGTCCGTTGAAGTTGATTCCTGTTTTACCCCCCACTGATGCGTCCACCATAGCGAGCAGAGTAGTTGGTATATTGATATAGGAAATGCCCCGTTTGAATGTAGCTGCGGCAAAACCTCCGAGATCTGTCACCATCCCTCCTCCAAGATTGATAAGTAAAGAGTGGCGGGTAGCCCCTTGAGTACTTAATGCCATCCAGACGGAAGCGAGTGTTTCCAGAGTTTTATGCACATCTTCTGCTCCGATACAGATTTCTACAGCATCTTTTAACAGATCCGATTCCTTTAGAGAAGGGAGACAAAGACGCTGGGTATGCTCGTCTGTGAGGACGAATAATTTGTCATGCGGACATAGCTCAATGGCACGACCGAGGCTCGTTTCCAAGCTTTCGCAGAGAATAACTTCTTGTTTACTCATGATTCTTTTGCTTTTTTACTCTGCAAATGTATATAAAATATCTTTTTTTACTTACTTTTGTCTCATTAAAACGTTTAATCATGAAAGCATTATTACCTGTATATTGTCGTCCTTTAGGATATGTTGTCTTGTTGGTAGCTCTGTTCATCCCTTTTATTTTGGTGATGCAGGGAGTAGTAACTGATACTAACTTGCTGTTTTATAAAGAATGTACAAAGTTGTTGATGATGGCAGGATGCTTGTTAATAATCTTTGCATTGAGTAAGAATGAAAGCCGTGAAACGGAGCAAATCCGGAATTCGGCTGTTCGTAATGCTATCTTTTTGACATTCTTGTTCGTCTTTGGTGGTATGTTGTGGCGTGTTATGCAAGGAGATGTGATAAACGTCGATACTTCCTCTTTCCTTACTTTTCTGGTTTTTAATGTGCTTTGTCTGGAGTTTGGTCTGAAAAAAGCGCTTGTTGATCGATTCTTTAAAAGATAATTTTCTTTTCAATTAAACCTTTTACGATTCGATTTGTCAAAAAGACATTGTTATTGCTACTAATATAATCGTAAATAAGGTAAATGAAAAGATTTTCAGCAGGGTTGGTGCTGATGTTGCTATGCACCTTCTCAATTTTTGCACAGAATAAGGTTATTACCGTTTCGGGACGTGTGGTGGAATCCGATACTAAAGAGCCCGCAGCGCAGGCTACAGTTCAATTGCTATCATTACCTGATAGTGCTTATGCCGCCGGTATAGCCAGTAGTAACCAAGGATGGTTTACTCTCCCCAAAGTAAAAGCCGGAAAATATGTGTTGAAAGTTTCCTATATTGGATTCCGAACCAAGCTCGTACCGGTACAATTATCTGCTAACGCCACTGATAAAAAATTGGGAACCATTACATTGGACCCTGATGCTGTCATGCTGAAGGAAGCGGTGATTACTGCCGAAGCTCCGCAGGTGGTCGTGAAAGAAGATACGCTGGAATATAACTCAACAGCTTACCGTACTCCCGAAGGGGCGATGCTCGAAGAGTTGGTGAAGAAACTTCCGGGAGCAGAAATAGACGATGACGGTAACGTCAAAATCAATGGTAAAGAAGTAAAGAAGATTATGGTGGATGGTAAAGAGTTCTTTGGCGGTGATGTGAAAACCGGATTGAAGAACTTACCGGTCAACATGATCGACAAACTGAAAACATACGATAAAAAATCGGACTTGGCACGTGTTACCGGAATAGATGACGGAGAAGAAGAAACTGTTCTTGACCTGAAAGTGAAGAAAGGTATGAATCAAGGTTGGTTTGGTAATGCAAGTGTTGCCGGTGGTACAGAAGATCGTTACGGAAGCAACTTGATGTTGAATCGTTTTGTCGATAATAGCCAATTCTCTTTAATCGGTTCTGCTAATAATGTGAACGATCAGGGATTCTCCGGTGGAGGTGGCGGACCTCGTTTCCGGAACAGCAATGGTTTGACTGCTACCAAGATGTTAGGGGCTAACTTTGCTACCCAGACTGAAAAATTGGAACTGGGAGGTAGTGCCCGTTATAATTTCAGTGATCGGGATGCAACATCTACAAACTACTCGGAACGTTTCCTGCAAAATGGAAATTCTTATTCAAATTCGAACAGTAAAGGCCGCAATAAGAATACGAACTTTAATGCAGACTTTCGGTTGGAGTGGAAACCGGACACATTGACAAATATCATTTTCCGTCCGAACGTTTCTTATGGAAAGTCTAATAGTTATTCTATTTCCGAATCGGGTACTTTTAATGGAGATCCATTTAATTTGGTGTCTAATCCTAATGAGTTTTTGAATAAGATTTTCTGGGGAAGTACGGATGATCCTTTAGAAGCTATTCGTGTCAACGCCAGTAATAGTGAATCAAAATCTGAAGGGCAGAATCTCTCTGCAAATGCTTCTTTGCAAGTGAATCGTAGATTGAATAATCAGGGACGAAACATCACTTTCCGTGGTACATTTAGTTATGGAGATAATGACAGCGAACAGTTTAGTGAATCATTGACGCGTTATTTTGATGATAATGCAAAAAAAGAAGATGATGAGCGTAAACAATATACTACTTCTCCAACCAAGAATTATGATTATACTGCCGAACTGACTTATAGCGAACCGATTGCGAGAGCTACCTTCTTACAGTTCCGCTATAAATTTCAATATAAATATAGTGAAAGTGACAGAAGTACATACAGCTTGATTCCTGATGCCGATAAAGGACAGGATTGGTTTTGGAATTTTGGTGATGGCCTGCCTGTAGGATATGAAGAGAATAAAGATAGAGATTTGAGTAAGTATGCTCAATATAAATATTATAACCATGATATTAATGCAGGACTAAATATTATCCGCGAGAAATATAGATTGAACTTTGGAGTATCTTTGCAACCGCAGAACACCAGATTGGATTATAAGAAGGCCGAAGTAGATACTGTGGTAAAAAGAAATGTGTTCAATTTTGCTCCTAACGTTGATTTTCGTTACAGATTTTCTAAAGTCAGCCAGTTGCGCTTTACCTATCGGGGACGTGCAAGCCAGCCGAGTATGGAAAATTTGCTTGATGTAACTGATGACTCTAATCCGTTGAATATCCGTAAGGGTAATCCGGGATTGAAACCTTCTTTCTCTCATTCTATGCGTTTGTTTTATAATACTTATAATGCAGATAAACAGCGTGGCATGATGGCTCATGCAAACTTGAATATGACTCAAAATAGCATTACTAATGCCACTACTTATAATCAGAGTACTGGTGGAGTGACTGTTAAACCGGAGAATATCAACGGAAACTGGAATGCGATGGGAATGTTTGGATTCAATACAGCATTGAGAGACAAGCGGTTTACCATAAATTCTTTTTCCCGTGCTAATTATACCAATGCGGTTTCTTATCTTTTTAATGACGATACTAAAATAAATGACAAGAACACTAGTACGACACTGACTTTCGGAGAGAATTTGAATGGAACTTTCCGTAACGACTGGTTTGAATTTACCTTGAATGGTTCAATCAACTATAACTTTGAGCGAAATCAACTGCGTCCGGAAAACAATCAAGAACCCTATACATTTGGTTATGGTGCAAGTACTAATATCTCTTTACCTTGGAGTATGACGTTGTCTACCAATATCACTAATAACGCTCGTCGTGGTTATCGTGATGCCAGTATGAATAAGAATGAACTTATTTGGAATGCACAGATTGCCCAAAACTTCCTGAAAGGCAATGCCGCAACCATCAGTTTTGAAGTATATGATATTCTGCGGCAGCAATCTAATATCAGCCGTTCGTTAACAGCCGATATGCGTTCTGTTTCTGAATATAACGGAATTAATAGCTACTGCATGCTTCGTTTCTCTTATCGTCTGAATGTTTTTGGAAATAAAGAAGCTCGCGGCAATATGCGTCATGGCGGTTTTGATGGTGGTGGACCTCGTGGCCCGCGTGGTGGCTTTGGAGGTGGCAGACCACACTAAAGCAGAGTAATAGGTTTAAATAAAAACAGGAAGTCCCGGCACAACGATTCAATGTTGTTGCCGGGACTTCTTTGTTAATCCGAGAATTTACTCTATATTTGTTGTTTAGTATCCGTATGAAAGGAGATTCCTATGATTGATTGGAACTATATGCTTAGCCAGATAGCAACAGTGGCTTTTGATATTCTTTATTTTGGAGCCATTATCGGTACGATTGTCATCATCATTCTTGACAACCGGAATCCGGTTAAAACCATGGCATGGATACTCATATTACTTTTCCTTCCTATTGTCGGACTTGTCTTTTATTTTTTCTTTGGGCGGAGTCAACGTCGCGAACGTATCATTGGGCAAAAAAGCTACGACCGCTTATTGAAGAAACCAATGGCCGAATATCTCGCACAGGATTGTTCGGACGTTCCTTATGAATACTCCCGTCTTATTCAGCTTTTCCAGCAAACGAATCAAGCGTTTCCATTTGAGGGGAACCGTGTGGCAGTCTATACCGAAGGATATACCAAACTTCAATCATTGTTGCGTGAACTGCAAAAAGCGAAGCAGCATATCCACATGGAATATTACATCTTTGAAGATGACGCTATCGGGCGTATGGTCAGGGATGTGCTGATAGAAAAAGCTTCTCACGGGGTTGAAGTACGGGTTATCTATGATGATGTAGGTTGCTGGCATGTGCCTAACCGTTTTTTTGAAGAAATGCGCAATGCCGGTATTGAAGTCAGGAGCTTTTTGAAAGTACGTTTTCCCTTATTTACCAGTAGGGTGAATTACCGCAACCATAGAAAGATTGTCGTTATTGACGGACGCGTGGGCTTCGTTGGGGGAATGAACCTGGCAGAACGTTATATGCGTGGCTTTTCTTGGGGGATTTGGCGAGATACGCATATCATGTTGGAAGGCAAGGCAGTGCATGGTTTACAAACGGCTTTTTTGCTTGATTGGTATTTTGTAGACCGTACGTTGATAACCGCTTCCCGTTATTTTCCGAAGATTGACTCTTGCGGAAGTTCTTTAGTGCAAATTGTCACGAGTGAGCCTATCGGGCCATGGAAAGAAATCATGCAGGGATTGACTGTTGCCATTACCAGTGCAAAAAAATATTTCTATATGCAAACACCTTATTTTTTGCCTACAGAACCAATATTAGCAGCTATGCAAACAGCAGCATTGTCTGGGGTGGATATACGCTTGATGTTACCGGAACGTGCAGATAACTGGATAACTCATCTTGGATCGCGTTCTTATTTGGCAGATGTGATGCAGGCAGGTGTTAAGGTCTATTTTTATAAGAAAGGTTTTCTACATTCTAAGCTGATGGTTTCAGATGATATGCTTTCCACTGTAGGCTCTACCAATGTTGACTTCCGTAGCTTTGAGCATAACTTTGAGGTGAATGCTTTTATGTATGACGTAGAAACTGCCCTTGAAATGAAAGAAATATTTCTTCAGGACCAGCGCGAAAGTACACAGATCTTTTTGAAGAATTGGGGCAGACGTTCGTGGAGACAAAAAGCTGTGGAGTCTATCGTGCGTTTATTGGCTCCGCTACTTTAATAAGGATGAAATTGTATTTGGATCTTATCTGAATAGTGAGAAGTTCACACTTCCATACACCCTTCTCTCAAGGAAATGTGGATTTTCTTCGAAATTATTATCTTTTCCATGCTCCAGTACCAATAATCCTCCTTCTTTGAGAAGATTATTCTGAAAGATTAATTCGGGTATTGTTTCCAACTCTTTTAAAGCGTAGGGAGGATCGGCAAAGATGAAGTCGAACTGTTCGCGGCCATTTTTGATAAACTTGAATACATCTCCGCGTATCGGCAGACATTTGTCTGTCTGCACCTCTTTCATAATTTTGCAGATGAATGAGTGATGTGCAGGATCTTTCTCAATGCTGATAACACGGTCGCATCCGCGGGATACCAATTCGATACTGATGCTTCCCGTTCCGGCAAACAAATCAAGAGCTGTTATTCCTTCTTCAAAATCGATATAGTTATTGAGTACATTAAACAGATTTTCTTTGGCGAAATCTGTCGTAGGGCGTGCTTTAAATGTCCGAGGCACGTCAAATCTTCTTCGTTTGTAAATACCGCTGATTACTCGCATGTTAATAAGGCTTGCATGTCAATATTAGTTGCAGGATTCATGATGAATACCTGTAGGATAAACTTTTTCAATTCACTCATTAAAACGTCTTTCTCCGGAAGTATTCCGGTTAGGTGTAACTCATCCCGTTCCTGATTAAACTCCAGTTGTTTCCAGGCGTACAATAAATAGTAAATACGGTCTTCTGTGTGCGTACATTCAAAGGAATTAGCCAGAAGCAGATGTCCTCGTTCAAAACAATAGATGTCAATGCCGTCTTTGCGTATAGAAGCATACATCTTCTTACTGTTTCCCAATCTGCTTTTTACAGAAAAATAATCGATGAATGGAGTAGATTGAGAATAGAAACGAGCTTCGGGATATTGTTCATTCAAAAAGGTCTGTGCGCTTTTGTCTATGCCGAAGATGACAGCTACATTATTCTTTCTTAGAATATTATAGAGCACCGTTTCGTTTTCTTTTTTCTGATGATTATGATAAAACAGAAGTTCCGCCTGTTCCTCTTCAAACAATTCTAATGGCGCAATCGTAAAACGCTTGCCTGCCATCATAATGTTTACTCGTTTGTAAGGATGATTGAGGAAATCCGATTCGTGAAAGAGTGTTTTTAGATTTGCTGTAAGGGATGAAGACGCATTTATCTCTTTCTCTATTATTGAAAGCGAATCGTCATGAATCGGGTTATAGATAGAAAAAGAAAATCCATCCGTACTAAGACGGATGGATAAAGTATATTGTTTTGATTTAGTAAAATCAATCATTATTCCCAGTTACCAGCACCATTGTTTGGAGTATCGATAGAACCTACCATCAAGCCGCTATATTTGCCTAGTTTAGAATCCAGGTCTTTTAGGTTGATGATTTCTTGTTTGTCAAGTCCGCTCAAATAAGTTTCGTATGGAGCTTTCACTTCGAACAAATATACCGGAGCACCAGACTTGGCAGTGTCATTTTTCACGTTCATTTCGAATTGAGCACCATTTCCGTGAGGAATATATTTCATAGAGTCGGCATTGAATCCTTTGGGATAGATAGTATCCAATACAGCTACCCACATAGTGTCACGTTTGAAGTTTTCAAGTCCCCATTTCTTAACTTCATCGTATCTACCGGTTTTCTTTGCTTTTTCGATGATAGCCATGGCTTTCTTTTCAGTCAGTCCATCTTCCAATTGCTTGTCAGTTAACATTCCCATCTTCATAACGAACGGCAATTTTTGATTTTTAACGAAATCAATCAGTGTGTCTAATTTGGGTGCATACATTCCGCGGTGCAGCGAACGGTATTCCTGCTGTGCCTTACGGATGTCGATCAAACGGGCAATGACTGCTTTTTCTCTTTCTTTTTTTGCGTTTTCAAAATTGATAGGACCCATAATGCTGGTGTAACAGATGTAAATCAGTGCAGCAGCACAAAGCACCAATACAATATTAAATACTGTTTTCATGATAAATTATGTTTTTAGTTGTTATATTCGCATCGCAAAAATAGAATAAATAAATTTAAATACGATAGTTCCTCGAACTTTTTTCTCGTACAAAAATGATAAATAACTATTTAGAAAGGCAAATTAAGGAAAATTTTCCTTATCAGCCAACTTTAGAGCAGGAAATTGCTGTAAAATCTCTTTCAGAGTTTCTGCTGTCCACACTGGCAGATGAAGTCTTTATCTTAAGAGGGTATGCTGGTACTGGTAAAACATCGTTGGTAGGGGCATTGGTGAAAACGATGGATCAGCTGCAGCAGAAATCTGTATTGTTGGCTCCTACAGGACGTGCGGCAAAAGTTTTTTCAGTGTATGCAGGACATCCGGCTTTTACTATTCATAAAAAAATATATAGACAACAATCTTTTTCTAATGAACTTAGTAACTTTTCGATCAATGACAATTTAGCTACCAATACATTGTTTATTGTCGACGAGGCTTCCATGATTTCAAACGAAGGACTGTCGGGCAGTATGTTTGGAACAGGACGTTTATTGGATGATTTGGTGCAATTTGTTTATTCAGGACAGGGATGTCGTCTCTTGTTAATGGGTGATACCGCGCAGCTTCCTCCGGTAGGAGAGGGGTTAAGCCCGGCACTTTTTTCCGATGCATTGAAGGGGTATGGACTTGAAGTACGTGAGATTGATCTTACTCAAGTAGTCCGTCAGGTGCAAGAATCCGGAATATTATGGAATGCCACACAGTTGAGGCAATTGATAGCAGAGGATGATTGTTATTCTCTGCCTAAGATAAAAATAGCAGGTTTTCCTGATATTAAACTGGTGCCGGGAACTGAACTGATAGAGGAACTAACTAATTGCTACGATCATGATGGTATGGATGAGACGATTGTTGTCTGTCGTTCCAATAAACGTGCAAACCTATATAACAATGGAATACGTGCTCAAATTCTTTGGCGTGAAGATGAATTGAATACAGGAGATATGTTGATGATAGCCAAAAATAATTACTATTGGACGGAGAAATATAAGGAGATGGATTTTATAGCTAATGGAGAAATTGCAGTTGTCCGGCGTGTTCGTCGAACTCGTGAAATATATGGTTTTCGTTTTGCCGAAGTTACTCTCCGCTTTCCTGATCAGAATGATTTTGAATTGGATGCGAATCTATTATTAGACACTTTACATTCGGACTCACCTGCATTGCCGAAAGAAGACAATGACCGATTGTTCTATGCGGTACTTGAGGATTATATAGATATTCCAAACAAAAGAGACCGGATGAAAAAGATGAAAGCCGATCCGCATTACAATGCTTTGCAGGTGAAATATGCATACGCAATAACCTGTCATAAAGCGCAAGGCGGACAGTGGCAGAATGTGTTTTTAGATCAGGGGTATATGACAGATGAGTATTTGACTCCGGATTATTTCCGGTGGTTGTATACAGCTTTTACTCGGGCGACAAAGACACTGTATTTGGTGAATTACCCGAAAGAGCAGGTGGAATAGTTTTGTTTTTTGAATGACTCTTAATCTTTATATGATTTAGAGTTTTAAGGTTACATTGATTATATAATCAGTTGATTTCAATATTGTTGGATTCAAAAAGGTCTTTGAGTACTGGTTGTGGTTTGTTTATAGATGAAAAGAGTATTTTAAGATAAGAGCTAGCATTAGATAAAAATAGATAGCAATAATCCCTTTATTTGACTCTATTCACAGATTTGGAAAGAGTAAATAAAGGGATTCTCTATAAATTATTTCTCTATATATTAATTATTTGTAAACAATAGTAGTTGCATCATTCTTAGTTAACTTTGGTATCACTTGACCAGTCTTTAAATAAAGAGTCTTAATTTTGCTGCTACGATTGGCGTTTAAGTTTGTTAATGCTGGACATTCCGAAGCATCAATTGACGTAACATAATCATAACTTGCATACCAGGAAACAAGACTTAAATCCAAAGACTCAAGTTTACTACTGATGACTTTAAGACTTTCTGCCTCCGAATAAACATAGCTACCTCCTGCATTGAAACTAGTAATTGGATTATCTCCCAAATTATACTCTTCACAAATAGTAGGGCTATTAAATGTGAGTGATGATACCTTATGTAAACCTGAAATATCAAGCTTTTTCATGTTTGAACAATAACCTAAACGTAATGAAGTCAGGTTAGGGAAATACTCTATTCCGGTTAAATCTTTAATCTGGTTAGAGTATGAGGTGTTAGAGAATGAAGTTGCGTTTAATCCTTCTTCAAGAATAATACATTTGGTATCATCAATAGGGAGAGCCCAACCGTTAGATATACAAAGTGCTCGAAGAACGGCATCTGGAATTTCCACAGGGCTGGCGTCCGGATCTTTTTGAACAATAGCAATATCTTTTACTAATGTACCACTGGTTTGGGCAATATGAATTGTACCTCCACGCGAAGCTGGTGATGCGGATAGTTTATAAGTAACAGTAACCGTAGTCAAACCATCATCGCCTTTTTGTGGTTCGGAAATTGATTGATCAGTAATCCAATCTTTCCCTTTTGTTATGGAAATAGCGTAATTGACGTTGTATTTCACTTTAAAAGAGATAGTTCGTGCTGTTAGATCATATGTTAAAGTGTTACTTTCGGTGATAATTGCATCTGTTTGTTTTTGATTAATATCTACATTGACACTTTCAGTAACGAGTGGGCTTGAGATTGTAATTTTTGTACTACGATCTTTATATGTCTTGTTCTCGGCAGCAGTGAATGATAAAGTTACTTTGCCACCGAATTCATTACGTCTATCGAATGTCAGCCACTCTTTACCACCGTCACTATATGTTATCGTTGGGTCGGCCACATTGGTATTAAGTTGAATTCTCACAGTACTTTTTTCTTTAGTAATAGAAAGAGCTTCGTCAGAAAGTAAATCCATTATATATGCAGGTTGAGACTCTACTTGTAGTGGCACAACTGAAGAACCTGTGAAAAACTTGAAGGTTGCAGTACGCTTTTCATCTAATTTGTTAGGATCGATGGTAAAAGTAACTACATCACCATCTTTACCTGAAGTTATTGACGGATGTGCCCAATCACATATTCCTGACAACCGCCAGTTATCGGAGCTTGTTACAGTAACTGTAGCATCCCCTCCATTTTTATCCACTTGGAGTATATTGGTCGATAGTGAGATTGTTGAATTACCATTATTGATTGATTCATCATCATCAGAACAACCCCATAGTAGGAGGGATACCGATAACACTATCATTAAATTCTTAAATAATTTCATATCTATTCTTTTTAAGGTAAAATATACATTAATCAGTTAATAGCTTCACGTTCTGTACTATTCTTTTTATAATAGTAACTTGGATAAACTAATGTTTCATCGTACAAACCTTTACAAACGGATTGGCATCTATATACTTGTGAACCATATAATGATGGGTCAAGTGCGAAGAACATGTAGTATCCATAACCAGCTTCTTTTCTAGAACGCGCTGTAGATTCACTTGAGTTGCCACTGCCTCGTCTTAGTTCTATTGACATACCAGCACACTGTTTCAATGTCATACCGGTACCTGGCCCAGCAGCACCACCATAGTCAGCTACAGCATAATCGCAATACTGACCAGGTTCGATACCATCGATAACTTGGAGACTACTTGAATACATGTTGCCAAGGTTATAGAGCGAGACAATTTTTTCCGGCATGACAGCTTTACATTCATACATTAATCGTGAACCTGCATAAGCTGATGGGCTTGCAAGCCAGGGGTTTGAAAGGTCTGGTGAGTTCGAATATTCGTCATCGAAAGCGACGCCGTCCAGATTATAAGCACGGCAATAAGCTGCCAGTTCCCGGGCGAATTCCCTAGCTCCCATATCCGAAAGTTGAGCGACACCAGCTTCGTCATGATTACCAAGGATGCTGATAATAATTTTCATACCAGCTTTACGCAATGGTTGTAGATACTTATCATTATTGTCGAGCAAGAATTGAACATTTTCATTGTTCGCTAAATATACTCGTTGTTTCTCTGGATCCCAATTGATATTAGCAGCAAAAAGTACGATATGGTCGAAAAAATATTTACCACTTTCAGTCAGAAACTCAAGGGCATTGAGCGGGTTAGTATCATTAACTTCGAAATAAAGAACTGTTTGTACCGCATCTTCTCCTTTGTTAGTATTAGGTTTGTTGCGATAATCTTGAACGAGAAGCACCATATGCTTGGACGTTTCAGTAAATGTTACTCCTTCAGTAGAAGATGTTACTGTCAAAGGTACTATGTAGGTTTTATCCTCTTCCATTCCATCAAACGCAGTCAGTGTAACTTTCACGCTTGGGGTAACTTTATCATCTGGGGCAAGTACAAAAGTACCATTATTTGCGATTTTCACATTAGCGGCAGGAAACACTTCGAAATCCGTTTCATGGATAGTGTTGTATATAGCTGCATATGATTCCTCGACAGCTATTTGAACATCTACTCCTTTTTGAGGTAGTTTAGAAAGACGGAATACCACATTAGTGCTATATTCATTATTTCGGAGCTCGATTACCGAACTGTTTTTATTCGTATTTTCGTCCAATAATAATCCGCTCAGTTGAGTCGATGCCAAATAAGAAGATTCATCTATCTTGTTTCCTATTTCAATGTCTTCCTCACAAGATGTGAAGGTTGCCATAGTGAACATTACCACTGGCAGGAAAGCATATTTGATATTGTTTATCATATTCATATTCAATTCTTAGTTAAATGATTTATTATTGAGGCAATGAAACAGATTCCCATTTAGGTTCTTTTTCGATTGTCAAATCATAGCCACTCACGCTGTAATCTTTAGCTACTGTACCCGAACCTTCGTCGAATTTCCAATATGCAATGAGCCCTTCCGATTCAGGTTCTATTGTGTAGAAGTGATTTGTTGCCTGAATTTCTTCTGCTGTTAATGCACGATTCCAGATTCGTACTTCGGAAACGACGCCATCAAAATAGCGGTCATCTTTATAGGAATAACCTACCCAGAAACAACGTGAGCCGTCTTCCTCATTGGTATGTTTAGCACCAAGACTAACAGAACTCTTTCCCGTTGAACCGGAAAGCTTTTCTACGCCATTGATATATACTTTGACATTACCTTTATTGAATGCGACAGCTACATGATACCACTTGCCACTTTCAAGTTGAAGGTCTGCGCTTGTACAATTGTTAACAGAAGTAGCTACTTGAAGTTGGTTATTCGGAATGGTTGCGTCACCGATACGGAGCAAATAATTGCTTTCGATACCCATCAACGTGTTCAGAGTATTAGGGAATGAATTGGCCTTGAACAGTATCTCCATCGTATTCTCCGTTAGATTATTGAATTTGGAGTCATTCTTGAAGTCCGGATAAGCACGATTACGACTGATATTACATACCACATTAATAAGTGATGCTCCGCGGAATACATAATAATATGTCTTAGCACTTTGCAAAACGCTGATTCCTTCCACTGATTTAATAGTGACTGGAAGCACATAAGTGGTTTTGATATCAAGTTCTCCTGTATTAATGAATTCAATAGGCAATTCTGGACTAACTATACTACCTGATTTGATGGTAGTCGAAGTTTCTGGCATTGAATAATGCTCTTCGGAAAGAAGTACTGCAGTTTCATCATAATATGCCAGTTTATAAGTTGATAAAAGTTCGGGAGCAGGTGACATAGTCACTTTGATATCATGTTCTTCAGGCTTTGCTATGGCTACTGAAAGACCAGTTTCTACATTTGTATCACCAGCCTTGAACAGTATTTCCTTAGTAAAGTTCGATGCCGAAATGAAGAGTTTATTGTCATAATGCTGTTCATTTTCATCGTTGTTCTGGCAACCGGCAAGAATTATTGAGAAACCGGCAAGAGCTGTAAATATTAAATTGTTTAATTTCATAAGGCAGTTTTTTATTTAACGGTTGGACTCAATATACTTATAGCTTCTTTTAAGGTTGGGTATACATTGCTGGCATTAAAATAGTCTTTTTCCGCTGCATCAATTGAAATTCCAGCTTTGGTGTAGTCAGGCGTCTTTGCCACTGCCCATTGAGCAGCTCCAATGATGGCAGATGAGCCATCTCCGAGTTCACCATTGTAACTCCCCGAATTGGTAAGATAAGGCGTTGTTACTCCCATGATGAAGCGGTCGGTTGGTACGTTTTTTGCTGATGCCATGAGTATGAGATAAGACATCTCGTATTGGTTTTTTGCTCCATGCGCATTGACAATGATGTATTTACAATCAGAAAGCAGACTTTTACCAATAACGTTCTGCGGGTAACCTTTGAAAAGCAAGTCCTTATTAGTATTCGCAACTTTCCAGTTAGCTACCGCGTCAAAGAATGCTCCTTGACGTGCTGTTTCAGTGGCAATTTCATTCTCTTCAACAAGCGAATTGAGGTCGAAGCCTGTATAATTCACTACAATTCCATCTACATCCAAAGCGTTACTTGCGGCGATTTGTTTAGCGATCTCACTTTTACAGTATTCAATAAAACGTGTTGCATCGTCGACAGTCTCTTCTCCTTCTTCTCCATTTTCTGTTTCATCAGATTCGGGATTAGGTACAGCGTTGGCTGCTTCTTCTTCAAGAATCTTTTTCCATGCACTTTCTATAGCATCGAAATCAACTAATCCCAATACTTTTGTACCCAATCGACGTACTTCCTTCATCTCAGATATATTTGCCTGATTTACTTCCATTGTATTGTTTAGACAAATATAGTCGAGACTGTCAGGCATATCAGTAAGGTGTTGACTGCGTGAGGTTGTTACAGTGCTTACATTATTAACTGAAACAATTACTACCTGATGGTCTGTTGCTTTAAAGTTGTTGAGAGATTCCAGGTATTGGGCATAAAGTTCCGGATTTTGTTCCTCCATAGAAGGAGTATGTATATTGATGCTTTCTGGGTCTGTCCAGTCAGAACACGAGAACTGCATCATAGAGCATGCCAGCATTACAGGCATGAGATATTTTATTTTTCTTCTCATATATGCTATAATTAAGGTAATTTTATTTGTATAATCTAATATACTAAGTACTCTAAGTACTTGGTAAATAGTTTCATTTTTTGTTACTCAATAGTTGATTTATTTACAGTCCCACCATACGTGAGTTGCCATCGTATCTCCTCTTTTAGTCTTGGACTCTTGTGTCAATGTCGCAACTGCAGCTTCTACGCTTTCTCTATTTTCACGATATTCATCAGTTGGATATGGCATGCGTCGTGCACCTTCCGTGTCATTAACAACTCCTCCACTTGCATTTGCTGCCATTGGCATCAATTTAGGATAACCTGTACGGCGATATTCTGTCCATGATTCCATACCATTTGGGAAGTTTGCAATCCATTTTTGAGTAATAATCTGTTCTAAGCTTTTTTCAAAATCACCTCCAGCCCATGCCACAGTGACATTTGTATTAATAGCTCCAGAGTAGTCATAAGTTTGGCCACTTTGTCCTTTCAACGGATCTTTATATGCTTCTACTTTTCCCGTACTTGCAAGATAATTTTCGACTCCACTGGTAATTCCGTTTTCTTCAAACGACAAACGGATTCCTTCCTCATAGAAGTCTTTAGCTGTTCCTCCCATGTTCCAGTTACGAAGAGCTCCTTCAGCACGCAAGAAAGCGACTTCTGATGCACGGAACACAACAATATTATCACTCGTAGTGACTTTCATACAAGAAGAGCCTTGCGACCAGGAATTATATTGTCCTTGCAGAATACCCCGACGTAAACCTACATAACTTTCTTCTCCAGTATATGCATTTCCCGACACGGTGCCAAAAGTACTTTTATCATAATATGCTTCACGACGAGGATCGCTGTATGCATTCATGTAACAAGTTAAATCCGCTGAAATTCGTGCATCTGACCATAGTACCATAAAACGTTGCCATGGATTATGATCGGCAACTTTACGATAAGCGCCATCAGTTGCAGCAGTCATAACACCTGCTGCTACAGCTTCTTCTGCCAATTGCTGCGATGTTTTTCCATTCACATTAAATCCTGCTACATAGCAAGTACGCATCGCCATTCTTAACTTCAAAGAGTTGGCAAACTTATACCATGCTGATGTATTGCCATTATAAATTCTATCAGCACTTGAGCTGAAGCTTTGATTGGCAAACTTTCCTAATACTGCAATAATATTATCCAAATCTTCTAGCATTTTGGCATAGACAGCTTGCTGAGAATCATAAGGGGATTTGATTGCATTAGCTGCACCTACTTTTGAATAAGGGATGGGACCATATGTATCTGTTACACGTAACATTACGACAATACGATATAACTCGGCCAACGATAAGAAAAGTTCATCATCGCTTTGATTTTTCAAATTGAAGTAATCAGGATAAAACTTTGAATAAAAATCATTGAATGGAATTTTTTTCCAATCGTCTGAAGGATTGTAAGTTGCGTAACGACCAGACCAACCTGTACCCAAATTGGAGTCTGCCACATATCCCGAAAATGCTCCTGCCATCAAACAGTCTACATATTGAGAAAAGTTCTCTTGTTCTGGCATCATCAAATCTTGTAAATTAAGAGCTAATGATCTTACCAAATACCAATCTACTCCCATGTCATTTTGGTCTGGTTCATGAGGATTTTTATTGTAATCTTCAAAGTTTCCTGTACATGCAGTTGCACCGAAAAGAAACATACCAGTGACTATAAACTGTATTATTTTATTTTTCTTCATCTTTTCCGTTTTTAGAATTTAAGTTTCAAATTGAATCCTACACTACGAAGGCTAGGCATCATAAAGTAATCAATTCCCTGATAATAGTTACCTGTAGTGGCTACAGATTCAGGATCGAAAGGAGCCTTGCAATAAATCATCCACAAGTTACGACCTACCAGCGAAAGAGTGATATCCATAATATTTTTCAATTTCTTTCTTGGGATAGTGTAGCTGACAGAAGCTTCTTGCAGACGTAAATTGGTAGCACTATAAGTGTAATATTGAGGAATACCGCTGTCGGCACCAACCACTGTATACCACTTTTGCGCGTCGATCATATCGTTGCCGTTTATCACGACTCCACCATTATCACGAGCTGCTGCTGTAGCTTCGGATACACCATAGGAGTCAAGAACGGCTTGAGTCGCAGAGTAAACGACTCCTCCCAAACGGGCAGTAAGAAGGAAGCCAAGTCCCCAGTTACCATATTGAAAGTCATTGCGCCATGCCATATTAGCTTTTGGAAAAACAGATCCTAAATAAATATCATCAGCTTTGTCATTCACTGCTACATTTCCATCGGCATTTACATAAATCTTATTATTTGAATCTCGAAGCAAGTCAGATTGTGAGTAGAGATCACCTAAAGATCCACCTACTTTTAGAATGAACCGTGCCTTTGATAAACCACCTACATCCATACGGTCTTTTGTTATTTCTTCACCGGTTACAGGGTTTATGTAACCATCAATCAGGCTTAAAATCTTGTTTTTATTGGCACTGAATGTGTAGTTAGAACTCCATGAAAACTTGTTCCATGTATTCTTGTAACCAAGTGAAAGTTCTACACCACGGTTACGTACGTTACCAGTCTGCGCATAGAATGTACTATAGCCTCCTGTTGGAGAAAGCTTTGCATCCATGGTTTGATTGTAAGTCTTGGTATTATAGAATGAAACATCAAAATTGAAATGTTTAAGGAAACGTGCAGTAAGACCTACTTCCCAAGAATCTGTACGTTCCGGTTTCAAATCATACAATGGATATGCAGACTGAGAAGAGTATGCTCCTGTTGAAGTATTCCATGAAAAAGTTGGATAAGCAAGGAAGCGTCCAAATGGTAGACCTACGGATGCCCAAGAAGCACGTAGTTTTAAGTATGAAATACTTTCAGGTAATTTGAAAAGTTCAGACAAAACAACAGAGCCTCCTACTGACGGGTAGAAAAAAGAAGACTGTTTTGAGTTCGGTCCCGCTAATTGACTTGGCCAATCATTACGTCCGGTAAGAGTCAAGTAGTAAGTACTTCTATAACCAACTTCTGCAGATGCAAATATAGATTGTGTTTGTTCACGATAACCAGTTTCTTCACGTTTCCCAGTTTCTTTATCCAATTGAGCAACTGTGAAAAAGTTAGGAAGTCCATTCGCTGCAATTGGTCCACTAACGGCAAGAGCTTCAGAACGATTGTCTGAATAAGATGCTCCGATATTAGCTGTTAAACTCCAATCCTCTCCAAATGTTTTATTTATATTCAACAATAAGTCTGCATATGTTTGCTTGTCACGAGTGTTTGTTACACCATAAAAACCATTTTCACCTTCAGCAATAGTTGCGATGGTAGAGGCATAGTATTTTTGTGTATATGTGTTGTATGAATTATCTAGACGTACACGTCCAGCTACGTTCAACCAACTTAGAATATCGTAACTTAAAGCTGCACTCAACATATAACGATCTTTGTCATTTTCACGCAAGTTACGGTAATTAATCCAGTAAGGATTTTGCAAACGGAACGATCCTCCTCCTTGAGGCCAATATTGCGTATACATATTACGCTCTAAATCATAACGTTCGTACATTTTGTAATCTTCCCAGTCATTTCCACGCGGAAACAGGTAAGCAGAAGACAGCGGGTTTGCATAAATACCTTGATTCACCATATTACGGTCTTTCTGCATAATATATTGAGCACCAACATCCAGTTTCATCTTATCTTCTAGGAAAAGAGTGGTGTTACGGAATGTAAAGTTATAGCGGTCGTATTTGTTATTTGGAATAATACCACGCGAATTAACGGCTGCGGCAGAAAGATATGTCTGATTGTGTTCTGTACCAGTAGAAAGTGTTACAGATTCTGTTCCAATAAGTCCAGTCTGAAAATAATCACTTGCAGGATCGTATCCGCGGTAATTAGCTTCGTTCAGTCTTTTCCCCCAACTAGCATCTGTTCCAGAAGTTCCATAGCGATTCTGAAACTGTGGCATGACGAATGGAGATAACATTTCTGTATTACTAGATACGGTCAAGGCTACACGACCCACTTTTCCTTTTTTTGTTGTGATTACAATAGCACCATTAGATGCATTGCTACCATACAATGCGGCAGCAGCGGCACCAGACAAAACTGACATTGATTCAATGTCATCTGGGTTTATATCAGCTATAGCTTCTGTAGAGCCTTGCGATTGCATCTCTTCAGAACCACCAGAAGCGCTCAGGTTATACATTGGAATACCGTCGATAACATAAAGAGCATTAGACGATTGTTCGATACCCCTGGAACCACGCATAACAACTTTACTTGCACCACCAATACCAGAAGAAGAAGAGTTGATATTTAAACCTGCAACCTTTCCGTTCAGCGAATTAATAAAGTTCGCATCTTTTACGGCTAAAGCTGATTCTGCATCGACCTGTGTGACATTATAACTCAAAGCTTTCTCCGAACGCTTAATACCCAAAGCTGTAACAACCACCTCGTCAATCACTTGGGTGTCATCCATCATCGTAATATTAATGGCTGTCTGTCCTTTCAAAGGAATTTCTTGTGTCTTATATCCGATATAAGAATAAACAATAACTGGGTT
This sequence comes from Bacteroides sp. 1001302B_160321_D4, assembly GCF_015667765.1. Lineage (NCBI taxonomy): Bacteria > Pseudomonadati > Bacteroidota > Bacteroidia > Bacteroidales > Bacteroidaceae > Bacteroides > Bacteroides sp. 1001302B_160321_D4. The sequence continues at coordinate 51,010 of NZ_JADPLO010000020.1, forward strand.
ATTGCTTTTTGTCATAATTTTGTAGTTACCATCCAAATCGGTAATAGCTCCGTCTGTTGTTCCTTTTACTAAAATACTAACACCAATCAGTGGCTCTCCTTTAGCATCTACAACTTGTCCGGTTATAGTACGTTCTTTCCCGCTTTGTTGTTGTAGTGAATTCGAATTTTCTTTTTCGGATAAATAAATTATATTCTCTTCTATTTTATAAGAGATATCTTTATTTTTCAAAAGTGTGTTTAAAACTTGCTCTAAAGAAGCATCTTTTACTTTTAAAGGTTCAACTGTGACAGTCGATAGCTTGTCATTGTAGAAAAATTGGTACTTTGATTGTGATTGAATTTGTTTAATTACAGTTCCTAAAGTTGTACGGGGAGTTGATAAGGTCAACTGTGCCGCAGCCCATTGTACAGGAACTGCTATCAACAAAAGAATCAATAAAGCTCGAAATAACTTCGACTTTCGAAGCGAATGTTTGCTTTCCATACATTTAATTTAATGGTTATACATTTTATTAAACTCAAAAAGAAGAGTGTCGACTTTCCCTCCCTTTGTTAATAAAACAATGCTAATATAATAAACACTTAGTCCATTTTCTCTTTTTTTTCGAAAAAAGTAAGAAATATCTGATACCCCCTTGAATAACCTATATTTAGAATTTACCAAGTACTTAGAGAACTTGGATAAAAATAATGTGATTAAAATCTTTAAGTGATAATATATATAAAAAGAATAGTAAAAAACAGTTTGTTTACAGCAATATTGATGGTGTGGGGGATGATGTATTCCTCATGCGAAGACTGGACAGACCCAGAAAGCATTAACATCCATTACTCTACATTTGAAGAGCAAAACCCACAACTGTATGCTGACTATATCAGAGATCTGAAACGCTACAAGGATGGAGAACATAAGTTAGTCTTTGTCTCTTTTGACAATCCGGAAACTAACCCAATCAATCAAACCGAACGTCTCACCGCTATACCGGACAGTGTGGATTTTATCTGTTTGAATAATCCGGAAAAGCTCTCGTCTGAAACACAGGCCGAAATGGTAAAAATACGCGAGAAGAATATCCGCACGCTTTCCTGCATTAATTATGAGAGTTTAGAACAAGAATGGAACAATAAGGCAAAGGATAATTCCGAATTGACGGAAGAAGATGCACAAAGATATCTGAATGAACGTACGGATGCTATGCTGGCTCTATGTGACAGTTATGGATATGATGGTATCCTAATTGACTATACAGGACTTTCAATGGTGGGTATGCAAGAAGATGTGTTACAACAATACAAGGCACGTCAGCAAAACTTCTTCAGCAGAGTGTTGGATTGGCGGATTAAGCATACCGACAAGACATTGGTTTTTTACGGTTATGTGCAGTATTTGGCTCCCGAAAACATGGATATGCTGGATAAATACAATCATCTGATACTGAAAACCGCTTCTTCTAAAAACATGGAGGATCTGACATTAAATGTTTTTATGGCTATTCAAGCAGGCATAGACGTAGCAGGAACGAATGCGGATCTTGTTCCAAAAGATCGTTTTATTGCCTGTACACAGTTTCCTCAACAGGAAGATAAGGATATGATAATTGGTTATTGGGATACACGGGATGCAAATGGAAATAAAGTATTGGCTGCACAAGGTACAGCTCAATGGATTGTACAGACATCACCAGATTATACCTGCACTGGTATTTTTATCATCAATATCCAAAAGGATTATTACAATAATACTTATGGAACAGTACGTGAAACTATTCATATAATGAATCCTAATAAATAGAAATACAATATGAAATTGCATATTTATCAATTAGCATTTATAGCACTTACTGCATTTACGGTAAGCAGCTGCAAGGATACGGATATTAATGATGAACATCATTATGACAATAAGCTTTATATAAGTTCGGTACCCGTAACAGAAGATTTACTGATTAAAGAAGATGTATTGTTTGACAGTCGTAAAATTACTTATCGGCTTGCTGCTCCTGTCGACAACGAAATCCAAGTCAGCTTTGATGCCAAACCATCTTTAGCGGCTACCTACAATCTAAGTTATGGAGATAATGCTACAGCACTTCCCGAAGCGTTTTATGATATTCCTGTGAAGAATGTTACGATTCAACCCGGAGGAATTTCTGGAGATGATATCATAGTGAATTTCGTTAATTTGAATCAATTGGACGACTCAAGACGTTATGTGTTGCCTGTTACAATCACAAATGTATCTGGAATTGGACTTCTTGAGAGTGCCCGTACTACTTATTTTATCATCAAAGGCGCTGCTCTTATTAATGTTGTAGCTAATATTAAAGAAAACTATTTTCCGATAAAATGGAATAGTGATGTAAGCAAGATGATTACTATTACAGTGGAAGCATTGGTACGAAGTGATGACTGGGTGGCCAAACGTGATAATGCACTAAGTTCTGTTTTTGGAATTGAAGATAATTTCCTTATACGTATCGGTGATGGCGACCGTCCACGTGATCAACTTCAGGCATTTGTGCCAGGTGGAAGTTTTCCTCCAGCAAATCACGCACCAGGTATTGGACTTCCGGTAGACGAATGGGTACACATAGCTGTTGTGTATAACACTGTCAATAAAAACCGAATCTATTACAAGAATGGTGTGGCGGTGTATAAAGACCAGTCAGCAAATAGTACGGTTGATTTAACTAAGAATTGCTATATAGGCCGTTCTTTTGATGGTACCCGCTGGCTTCCGGGAGAAATTTCAGAGGTTCGTATTTGGAGCGTAGAAAGAACTGCAGAGCAAATTGCAGATAATCCTTATAAAGTAAATCCTGCCAGTGAAGGACTTGTAGCCTACTGGAAATTTAATGAGGGGTCTGGAAAGGTTGTTATAGATCGTACAGGTAATGGAAATGATATCACTGCGAGTAAAGATCCGATATGGGTTCCTGTAGAACTTCCTCAAATATATTAATCCTTTTAATTAAAAAGAATATTATTATGAAACAAAAATATCTGATAACAGGGTTGATGGTTGCCATATTTGCAGGCGGCATAACTTGCCTTACCTCTTGTGATGATGATCTTGTCATAAATAAAGCAATAGATGAGTCAGCATATACTGGCATTTATGAAAACAATGGATACTTGCGTGACGGAAAGTCCAATTTGTCCTCTAACGTAGTGGAGCTATACAAAGATACTTATACTACTTCTGTAAAAATGAGTCTTAGTAAAATGGCGAGTACCAGTACTTCTGCTCAAGTAATTATTGATGCAGACTATTTGGATACTTATAACAAAGAGCATGAAACCGATTTTGAATTGTATCCTGCGCACCTGGTTTCTTTTAAGAATGACGGGAAGCTTATTGTAGATGCACAAACAAAATCTGTTCAGACTGACATCACCATTCAGGCAGACGGCACTTTGAAAGAAGATAAAACCTATGCTTTACCTATAGCTCTTACCCACGTAAGTAGCGACATTACCATAAAAGATGAGAAAGCTGGTCATTGTATTTATTTGATAAAAGATATGAGAAAGCTGGGAAACACTTACAAAGGGGAAGATGTAGTAAAGTCATTTGTCTTCTTTGATGGTACAAATCCACTGAATGCTCTTTCTTTTCAACTGGAAAACGGAAAATTGCTGTGGGATGTAGTTTCCCCATTTGCTGCCAATATCAACTGGGATGCACAAGCCCAACGCCCTTATTTAAAATGTAATGCTTACATACAATATTTGCTAGACAATAATGAGAAATTTTTGCAACCACTTCGTAAACGTGGAACTAAAATAGTATTAGGGATACTTAGTAACGGGGATATAACAGGAGTGGCGCAACTTTCTAAACAAGGTGCCAAAGACTTTGCACGAGAACTAGCTCAGTATTGCAAAGCATATAATCTGGACGGGGTATGTTTTGATGACGAATATGAAGGTGCTTATGATCCGAATAATCCAGCATTAACAAAGCCTAGTGAGGAGGCTGCGGCACGTCTATGCTACGAAACAAAACAAGCAATGCCTGATAAAATCGTAGCAGTATATGCATTAAGAAGAATGTATAGTTCGAAGGCAACCGTTGTTGATGGAGTAACTATTAAAAACTGGATAGATATTGTAGTTGGTGATTATGGTAGAGATCCTTCTCAAGTTCCGTATGGGGACCTGACATCCAAAGAATGTTCCGGTCAATCCATGGAGTTTGTTAGAGGTACAGGTGGCGATTTACAGGGACAAAGACTGATAAACCAAGGTTCTGGATGGTTTATGGGCTTTTCACCGAAGCCGGAAAATTATGGCAATGTATTCCGGCGTCTGTCTGATGTGAAAACTCTGTATGGTTCTCCGTTACAAGCACCTACCGTGTTCTACAAGGACAATGATGCCACACCTTACCAATATCCCGATGATTTGCAATAATTTAAAAAACAATTGTAGAAATGAGAACACTTTATAGATTTTTCTTATTGTTGGCAGTCGGTTCGCTGACAGCCCTTTCTGGATGCGGCGAAGATGAAACTCCAAGTCTGGCTACCTATCCGGATAACAATTTTTCTCTTGTGGCGGAAGACGGAGAAGGTTCGGAAATAATAGTGAATGCCACCTATAATAATGAGGGTATATTAGAATTCGATAAACCCGCAATATTCACCTTTCGTTTTAACGCTTCACCCGAGGACGCAATAGTTACTTTTGAGCCAATCGGAGAAGATGTTGAGTTAAGTGATACCAAATTGATAATTCCGGCAGGCTATACGGATGCCAGTGTTACTTTGGGTATAAAAAATATGGATGTTTTTCAATCTAATTACGATGAAGCTACCTATAATTTAGGAGTGAGAGCTACTGTGCAAGGATATAAAATGCCATCTATTACCTTGGAGGCAAAAGCTTTGATAAAGAAAGAGGCGTATGTAGCTACAGGTTTCTTGGAAGGAAAAGTCGGTAATAAAACTACATTCGAACATACTTATTTCAACGGAGAATTTAAGGACACGGAGCGGAATCTATATACATTCAGTGTACAATTGGATCGTCCTGCTCGGAAAGATGTAAAGGTGAAACTTACAACGGAAGGAGTGGATGACGAATACCTGAAAGACATTAGTATTACTCCTGCAGAAATTATAATTCCTGCTGGTGAAAAGACATCAGGAGATATTACTTGGGAGATTACTAATGACTTTTTGTTGCGTACATCGGACGACTCGTCAAACACATTAAATATCACAGCTGTTTTTGAATGTGAAGATCCGGTCTTCGTGCAGGATGAGAAAAGAAGTTCTTTCACCTTGAATATAAATAAATATATAAGAGGATTTGAACACATATCTTACAAACGGCCTTCCGGTTGGATAGAATGGGCCAAACAGGGTTGGTCTGTAGATGTGGAAGATAGTAGTGATTTTTATCAAAACGATGGTGGCGGTTCGCTTATTGATGGTGAAACCAAAGGTAACTATGAAGGTATATGTTCTGATGGAGATATTTCATTTACACTCGATATGGGAGAGGAAAAAACAATCACTGGAGTAGGTCTTGATTATATATATTATTATGCTCCTCAAAATGTACAATTATCAGTTTCTTCTGATGGAAACACATGGAATTATCTAGGAAAAGTAGCTACTGCTGATGAGAATGCCGATTACTATCAATTCATTGAATCTATAACTGCACGGTATGTGAAATTTGATCTTTTGGCTTCTTGGGGATGTGAGCTTTATGAAATATACGTCTTTAAGTAGTATTGAGTCTAAAAAGAATATAGGTTAAAGTTTGTATTCGAGAGGCTGTCTCAAGATTGTTTTTGAGTCAGCCTCTTTTTAATTGCTTTTTCAAAGAACGGGCAGGCGCTAACTTTTCCAAGTCTAACGTTTGCTCATGTTCCTAAATATTTGAATTAAATGCTACATAGTGAAATAAAATATCTATCATAGTATCATTTATTTCAATAATCTTTTAATTATCAAAGGAATAAGTATGATAGATAGCTTTTAGAAAATGCATCTATCATACTTTTACCAGTAAAAACAGTAAGCGTCTCGGCGATGCCGCCCCCCCCTCAAAAAAAATAGAAGTAGCATCTCCTCTTTATGTTTCGATCCTACTTCTATTTTCTTTCCATTTGTCCGGCAATAAATTTCTATATACCTTTATGTCCGTATTTGGTGGTAGCTTTGCCGCTTTATTGATTACCTCCGTGATATATTCGAAGGTATTTATTCCCTGCATTCTGCATGAACAGGCCAGCGAATAAAATAAGGCACCTCTTTCCGCCCCCTTATGGCTTCCAAAGAAAAGGGAATTTCTTCTGGACAGTGATATATATCGGTTGTACCGCTCGACCAAATTATTGTCCAAGTAGTAATATCCTTCAGTAAAGATGCCCTTAATGGCCTCCCATTGCGAGAGCATATAGTCAACCGCTCCCGCCATCTCACTTTTGGGAAGCAAGTCAGGCTTACTCTTTATCCTGAGCAGTTCCCTTTTTATTTCGCTGAGTATCTGCGGCGCATACCTTTTCCGGTGCCTGAGGTTATCCTTGTCTGTCCATCCCTGTCGACCAACACAGTGTTCATGTTCTTTTTGATACAGCTTGTTCGTCAGTTCAACGATCTTTTGTGCGTCCGGTTCCTCCTGTACCTCAAGGAACTTCCTTTTGACATGCTGCAGGCAGGCGATTCTTTTAATTCCCGGATAGGCGTCACTTTCCAATTTTCTATACGGACTGTATGCGTCACTTTGTACTGTCCCCTCATATTCGGAAAGAAGGTCAAAAAGCACCTTCCCGCTACGGGAGCCATTCTCGTAGAGGTACAGTATCAATTTCTGCCTGACCGCGACGGCCGCCCAGATATACCCCTGCCTTACCCCTTTGCCTCTACTGTTCTTCTCTTCCACAAGGACTTTGTGGTAACTTTCATCACAACAAAGATAAGAGTCTTCAAGCACGGCCGTTCTCAACGCCCTGTAAAGGTTTTCCAACACTTCGGCCGCTCTGCCCAGCAGGTGATGCGCGGTGGGCTTTTCAAGCTCAAATCCGCTTTCACGGAAGAAGCCGATAATCCGCTCCACACTCATAGAGTAGATATAGCGCAACTGGCATAAACCCGCTACAAAAGATCCGTCGTAGTTTGAGTTAAGGAAAGGTGCCTGGGGAGCGGAACCGCAGAAGACTGTTCCGTTTAAGCTATAAATGTTTTGCCGGTAGACAAGCTTTTCAAATTTCGGAGGAGTGTAGACATAACGGATAGAATCACGGTATCCCATGAATTTGGCAAGGGATATGCTGAAAAGGGGATGTTCGGGATTGACTTCGATTACCTTCTCTTCCAGTTCAAAATGCTCCTTGCGTTTGGATTTATTGTTTCCCCGCTCTTTGGGAGAAGGGCATGGACGGGAAGGAGACGTCTGCCGGACCGCCTCCGCTTTACCCGGTACCTGCTTTTCAGACTCGTTGCTTATAAGTTTGCCTAAGCCACGACTGATGTTCTCCTGTTTCTTCAGTTTACCATTTTTCAAGGTCAACGCCTCTTCTAATGAATGGACACTTTCGGTTAATTGCCGGACCTGCATCGTCAATTCGCAGATAAGCAGCTGCCCATGCTCCTCACGCCTGGCAGCCGCTTCAAGCTGTTCTTTTAAAGATCTGATTTGATCCTCCAGAAGTTCTATGAGCCGGTCCTTTTGCATGTGTCAAAGATAAGAAAAAAGAACCGGAAGACAAAGAAATTAGCGAAGTATTTGCAATGTAATATATTGATATACAGATTACTATATTAGGATGTCACCTCAATCGGAACCGTTTCCTGCATTTGGCAGACCGGAGCGAGACGCCCTGCATTATCAAAAGAAAAGTCTTCCAGGAGAGCTCATAAGACCCTGTATCGGGATTAAAACGGGGAACCTCAAAGGTGCCTTCTTCCAGTCGTTTCTGATAGAGAATAAAACCGTCCGTATCCCACCGCAAAATTTTAACCATGTCACGTTTGCGGGAGAAAAACACAAATACGTCACCCGAAACGGGAGAAAGGGACATGTCGGACTTGACAAGCCGGTAAAGTCCGGTCATGCCTTTACGCATATCAACATAATGCTGGCACAGATAATAATGCATGCCATCGGTTAAAGCAAACATGACTTTTCCTCCTGAATTTTACTGTTATAACGGTCGATAAAACGGCTGACGCTAAAAGAACTGCCTTGCTTGATAGAAACAGTCACTCCGTCAGGGAAAGTGATGGTAACCCCGTAAAGCATATCCGGAGAGGAGGAAGAGGAAGAGCAGACCGGAAGCAAACGGCTGAAAGAGGATGCAGGCTCTTTAGCGGTGGTGACGGAAGAAGAGGGACGCAACTCACGGATACTGATGCCGTGACGGGAAAGCCAAAGACACATACCATGGTAGTTTACATGTCGTTCACGGCAATAACTACGAAGAGTTAAGGCAGGAGAAGAACATAAACAGGATTTATAATCCGATAAGGTACGGGTGTACAAGTCATGTGCAGTCATAAGATGTGTTTTTTTATTATGACGCAAAGCTAAAAGGAAAAATTAAGATAGAAAATATGGCATCGCCGAGACGCTTACTAAAAACAGGTTATCTATCATTGTGCAAAATAGCCATATAAGGGTCATAATAGGTGTAAGATAGCTTGTTTTTGTCACAAGGGAGCCATATAAATCTGATTATCGTGGCTTAATAATGTAAATGTAATGGCGATAAGTTTATAGCCCACGTATGTGTGCTGTACAGTCCGCATGTGTGGGCTGCACGGTTTACATACGTGGGCTGTACAGCCTGCACATGTGAACTATAGAAAGACAGCCGCTTCCAATAGATTATTAAGTTGTCAATACAGGTTATCATCCTATAAAGTGTGCATTCTTATGCCTTTAAATGGATACTCTCACCTAATGCTACACTAAATAGATATAGTATGGGTGTGATAGATACCCGTTTTTTGCAATAAAAGTATGATAGATGCATTTTCTAAAAGTTATCTATCATACTTATTCCTTTGATAATTAGAAGATTATTAAAATGAATGATACTATGATAGATGTTTTTCTCACTATGTATTCAAACCTGTATCATTTTACTCATTTCCGTACGGTGCTGAATCAATTGATATTTTAGCAAATAAGTATTGAAACGCAGATTAACGCAGATTTTCGCAGATTATTAGAAGGCTGCGCCATGTTTGAGAACTTTTTTATTCTTTGCGAAAATCTGCGTTAATCTGCGTTTCAATAAATGTTCATTTGGCTCATTTCGGTGCAATACAGAAAGACTCAAACCAAGATTAGGGCTAAATTATCCCGCAAGGATTATTGTTGCTTAGAGAAAGAATAGGGCATATCTTCTTCTTTAGTTCCTCTATTCTGATTAGGTTGATTACTCATTTCAACATTGATCGTACCTCCCTTGAGCAAATTTTCGTGTCGGAGATAATTTTTAGTGTAATCAGCACCATTGACATTCATCGAATTGACATAAAATTTTTTCTTACTATTATTCGGAGCATCAATAACCAAACTATTGCCATTTTCAAAATGGAGTGTAGCTTTCTTGAATAACGGAGCACCTATAATATATTCATCCGTTCCCGGACAAACAGGATAGAAACCTAATGCCGAGAATACATACCAGGCAGAAGTTTGTCCGTTGTCCTCGTCGCCACAATAGCCGTCCGGAGTAGGAGAGTACATACGATCCATTACTTGACGCAACCAGTATTGGGCTTTCCAAGGTTGTCCTGCATAGTCATATAAATAAATCATGTGCTGAATCGGTTGATTGCCATGTGCATAGTTACCCATATTCATCACAGTCATTTCACGGATTTCATGAATCACTTGGCCGTAGTAGCTATCATCAAAAATAGGAGGTACGGCAAAAACAGAATCCATCATGGTGATAAACATCTCTTTTCCACCCATCAAGTCAATCAATCCTTGAGGATCGTGGAATACCGACCAAGTATAGTGCCAGCTATTTCCTTCCGTAAAAGCATCTCCCCATTTCAGCGGAGAGAAAGGAGATTGGAATGTACCATCTTCGTTGCGTCCACGCATTAACTTAGATTCCTTATCGAAAAGATTCTTGTAGTTCATGGCACGTTTTGCGAAAAGATTAATCTCTTTTTTCGGACGTTTAAGTTCCTTTGCCAGTTGGTAGATACACCAGTCATTGTATGCATATTCCAACGTGCGTGCGGCGTTCTCATTGATTTTTACATCATAAGGCACGTAGCCCAGTTTATTGTAATATTTATATCCCAGACGTCCTGTTGATGATACTTGTGGATGTACATTCTCCGTTCCGTGAATCAGCCCTTCATACAATGTTTTTATATCGTCCACTTTCACTCCTTTCATGTAAGCATCCACTAAGACAGAAGCAGAGTTGTTACCAACCATACAGCCTCTGTGCCCCGGACTTGCCCATTCCGGGAAGAAACCGCTCTCTTTATATGTATTGATCAGACCTTCCTGCATTTCCTTGTTGACTGACGGGTACATTAGGTTCAATAACGGGAATAGGCAACGGAAAGTATCCCAAAAGCCTGTGTCGGTATACATATACCCCGGTAATACTTGCCCATTATAAGGACTGTAATGAACAGGTTGTCCGGCAGCATCCAGTTCGTAGAATTTGCGTGGGAAGAGCAATGAACGATATAAACAAGAATAGAATGTGCGATATTGGTCGAGATTGCCTCCTTCTACTTCTATTTTGCCTAATACTTGGTTCCACGCTTCTTTTCCTTTTTTGGCTAGCTGTTCGATATTATCTTTGCCCAACTCTTTCATATTTAAAGCTGCCTGTTCAAAACTGATGAAAGAAGAAGCAATTCTTGCATGTACTTGTTCGTCCTTATGTGTTTGGAAACCAATAATGGCTCCGGCATGATCTGTTGTCTGTTCGGTAACATTTTCCTGCAGATTGCCATTGGCTACCGTAGCTTTATAAGTGAAAGGCTTGTCGAATTCAATAATAAAGTAATTTTTAAAGTTTTCGGGAACTCCACCGCTGTTGCGGGTCGTGTAACCGATAATCTTGTTTTCTTCCGGAATAACCTTAATATACGATCCCTTATCAAAGGCATCCACTACAACATACGAATGATCGTTTTCCGGAAAAGTGAAACGGAAAAGAACGGCACGCTCGGTTGGAGCCATTTCTGTCACTACATCATGCTCTGCAAGATATACTTTATAATAATAAGGAGTGGCAGTTTCTCCTTTGTGGGCAAACCAACTGGCACGCTTCTCTTCATTGAATTCCGGTTTGCCTACTACAGGCATAATAGAGAATTGTCCGTAATCATTAATCCACGGACTGGGTTGATGTGTTTGTTTAAATCCACGAATCTTATTAGCCGTATAAGTGTATTGCCATCCGTCTCCCATCTTTCCTGTCTGTGGAGTCCAGAAATTCATCCCCCACGGACGGGCAATGGCCGGATAAGTATTACCAGTTGATAACTCGAAACTAGATTGAGAACCCATAAGCGGATTGATATACTGCGTCCAGTCTTTGGCTTTTGCAAAGACGATACAACTTAATGCACATACTAATAGGAGATACTTTTTCATGGTCTTATTTATTATTTATGGCTCAATCGAATCAGAAATCGATTGAGCCAATTTATTTTTCAAGGTTTTGTTTTTTTTATTCAATTTGAACAGCTAGTACCAACTCATTCCTCTTCTTTGGAGGAGAGAGCCGGAGAGAGGACTCCCCATTTCGTAGGATGATCGGTCATCTTGATTTCCATCGTTCCTCCATTCGCAATATCCTGATGGTTAAAGAATGGAATGTTTAGAGCTTTACCGTTCAGCAATACACTTTCAATGTATTTATTCTTTTTCCCATTATTCTTTACTACAATACTGAAAGTCTTTCCTTCAGGCAGATTGATAACTGCTTTGTCGAAGGCAGGACGTCCGATGGAATATACCGGCTTGCCGGGACATACCTGATAGAATCCCATAGAGTTGAGTATATACCAGGCAGACATCTGACCGCAGTCCTCATTGCCCGAAAGACCGTCTATACTGTTGGTATACTGACTTCGGTAAACGCTATCCACCAACTCTTGAGTTCTCCAAGGATGGTTAACGTAGTTATATAGATGGATCACATGGTGACTTGGTTCGTTTCCATGTGCATATTGCCCGATAAGTCCGCTGATATCTGATGAGGTTGTCTCACCTTCAAGTGATGAATCGGCCGAGAATAAGGAATCGAGTTTCTGGACAAAAGCATCTTCTCCACCCATCAGATTGACTAATCCTTCTACATCATGCGGCACAAACCAAGTCCATTGCCAAGCTGTTCCTTCACAATAATCATCGCTGCGGTGAGTAGATGCACGCGGATTGAATGGAGTACGCCATTCACCTTTTGAGTCCAGTCCACGCATGAAGCGGATTGATTTGTCGAAATAAAATTCGTACGCCTTGGCAAAGCGTTCATACTTTGCTTTGGATTCAAAATCACTCATTGCTTCTGCAAAGATAGAGATACACCAGTCATCATACGCATATTCCAGAGCTTTGGCCACTGATTCGTTTTCGCGGTCACAAGGGATATATCCGATGGCATTCTTATAATATTTTGCTTTAGGCATGAGATGAGGCAATACCAAATCCGGACATTTGATGCCGGTAGTGTCATATTCGGCGGCACGCAGGCAGGCTTTATAAGCCTCTTTGGCATCAAAATTGCGATACCCTTTCATGTAGGCATCCACGATGACCGGAACAGCATGATAACCAATCATAGTGCCGGTGTAATTGGAAGCCAAGTCCCACATGGGGTATATCCCACCTTCCTGATGCTTCTTAATTAACGAATTGATAAAGTGATTATTCAGATCAGGATCAATGATAGTCATTAGCGGATGTAGCGCACGGAAAGTATCCCATAAAGAAAATACAGTGTATATCGGATTAAGGGTGTCTCCTTGATGCACTTCAAGATCCATTCCTAAATAACGTCCGTCTGCATCAGTGAACAGATTTGGACTGATTCCCGTATGATAGAGGGCCGTGTAGAAGATGGCTTTATCTTCTTTATCGGAAGTTGTAATATCAATTTTGGAAAGATATTCATTCCATGCCGTACGTGCGTCTTTACGTACTTTCTCGAAATCCCATCCGGGAATTTCTGATTCAACGTTCTTCCGTGCACCGGCAATATCGACAGCGGACACACCTACTTTAACAAGAACCTGCTCGTCTTTACTGGTGTTGAAATGCAATAATGCTTTGCAGACAGGAAGCCGTTTGCCATTGTCCATGGTGATAGAATCCGTAACGAGCGTATAAGAGAATGGTTTGGAAAATTTAGCGTAGAAGTTGATGTATTGGTCGAAAGCCCAATAAGTTGTTTTCTTATGTCCACAGATTTCCGTATCGCTTATTACTTCTATTTCCATCTCGGAGTTAGTCTGTCGTTGCAGGCTGTAATCCAGGTCGATGATAAATCCGGATTCGGTGTTTTCGGGAAAAGTATAGCGATGGATTGCTCCTCGTTTGGTGGATGAAATTTCAGCTTTCACCTGATAAGTATCAAGAAAGACAGAATAATATCCTGGTTCTGCGATTTCATTCTTATGTGAGAAAGAGGAAGCGTATGCTAGTCGCTGGCTTTGGGGATCGGTTGTACGATATTGTTGCTTACCCACAGTTGGCATGAGCAAGACATCTCCATAGTCGCAACAACCTGTACCGCTGACGTGTGTGTGTGAGAAGCCATTGATGGTAGAGTCGGCATAATAATAACCGGAACAAGCATCCCAACCATCGATCCGGGTGTCCGGACTGGGCTGAATCATCCCGTGGGGAACTACCGCTCCAGGGAAGGTATGACCATGTCCACCGGTACCGATGAAAGGGTTGACGTAAGCACTATAGTCTTTTACATTAGTGGGGGCTGTGCAGGAGCTAAGTGTGAATAAACCTCCTAAACATCCTACTATTAGGAATGTTTTTAATTTCATGGTATTAATAGCTTTTAAGTTTTAGCCGGTTCATCTTTTACTTCTTATTTGGGAGAAATGAAGATATTGTTTCCGACAATTTTATAATCAATAGGTATAGAGTTTTGCAATGATTTTAACACTGACTCGATATTCGATTTCCTTTTCAGTACACCGGAGTAAGTTTTACCCGTCTGAATGTCAGGAGACAGAATGATTTTCACATCATAGAAACGCTCCAGCGCTTTGGTGATGGTGAAGATATCTGCTTTTTGGAATGGAATCAGATTATCGTGCCAAACAGCATCCAACTTGGCATCCACTTGTTTCACGGTCAATCGTCCATTATTTTTGTTCAGTTCCGCACGTTGTCCCGGAGTGAGGATAATCTGCCCCTCTTCCTTATTGCCTTTTACTTCAATCTCACCTTCAATAAGTGTCGCCTCCGCTATCCGGCAACGCTTATCGGATTTTAAATTGAACGTAGTTCCCAATACGCGTACGCGTATTGCATCACTTTGAACGGTGAATGGCTTATGGCGGTTTTTGGTGACCTCAAAATAAGCTTCTCCTTCTAGGTAGACATTGCGTTCCTTTTCGGAGAACTCACGTGGATATTTCAAGGTTGCTGCATTGTTCAGCCAAACCTTGCTGCCATCCGGCAAGACTACTTCCTTAACAATGCCTTCGCTGGCTACTGCAACCATCATTTGTTGATTGTTTCCGTTTTGATAGAACCAATATCCGACTCCACCACCCATGACCAACATCACAGCAATCACTGCGGCATATTTCATCCAGCGATGCATGCTTAGTATTTTGCTCTGTTTACCTTTCTCTTCGTCCAGCTTTTTATAGAGTTGTTTTTCCGCACGAAGTATCCGTTGTTCATCAGTGTACTGGTCGAATTTACCCAAATGATAAATTTCTTCCATACGAAAGAGCTGGCGGGCATTTTCTTCCGATTCCTTCATCCAGGCATTGACCTCGATAAGCTCTTCTTCAGAACACTGTCCTGTCAGATATCTGTTTATTATTTCTTCACTCAGATTACTCATTTTCTTTTCCTTCATATTAGTAATACAATTCAAAACGCAAAAACACTTATTATAATCGCCATAAAAATAAGAAAAGAATCGTCCAAAGAGGATCAAGTCGGCCACGCAAGTATTTTAAAGCCTTATACATATGGGCTTCCACCGTGCGGAGTGAAACTCCGAGAATATCGGCTATTTCCTTGTTTTTCATATCATGCAGATAGCTAAGTTTGAAAACCTCTTTGCATTTGTCAGGGAGTTCATTAATTGCATCATGAATTTCCTTGCGGAGTTCCTTATCTTCGATCCTCCGAATTACTTCGTTGTTGTCCGGTTGATAGAATTCTGCGCGTCTTTGGTTGATTTCTTCCATGGCAACACAATAACCGTCTTCCACACTGCGGTGTTTCAAGACGTTAAGGGCACGGGTGTAAACGGCACGATAGAGAAAGGCCTGGATTTGGTCGCCTATCTCTATGTGGTCTTTCCGCTTCCATAATTCTACAAATACGTCCTGCACTACATCCTCTGCTTCTTCTTCTCCCACCAGACGGGTTGCATAGAAAATCAGGCTGGGATAGTACCGGCGAAATAGTGCTTTATAGGTTATATCGAAGTTTTCGTTCATTCTCTCAATTGGTTGTTCAGGTTTGGCTTATGGGTTATTTTCTTCGAATATGACTCCAATTGCTTTAGGGGTGTTACTCATTTCGAATTCGACAGTTGCTCCACTCATGATTTGCTCGTGAGTAAGATATGTTTTGTCATACGGTTTTCCATCTATTTTGATGGATTGGATATAGATATTTTCTTTGTTCACTTTGGGGGCCAGTACGGTGAAAGTCTTTCCATTCGCCAGATGTAATTGCATTTCCGGGAATAGGGGAGTACCTATCTCGTATTTTCCACTGACGGGATTGACGGGGTAGAATCCCATCGCACTGAATACATACCATGCTGACATCTGTCCGCAATCTTCGTTGCCACAAAGACCGGCTGGTTCGTTCTTGTAGAGCTCGTTCATCACTTTGGCTACATATTCTTGTGTGCGATTTTCGTGTCCTATAGCATTGAACAGATAAATAACATGATGGCTCGGTTCATTGCCATGCGCATATTGTCCTATCATGCCCGTGCTGAAGATAGGTAGTTCGTCATCTGCTGCCGGATGATAGGTGAACATACTGTCCAGTTTTTCGGCAAATCGGTTTTTACCTCCTACAAGGTCGATCAGTCCGTTAATGTCATGCTGTACAGACCAAAAGTATTGCCATCCGTTGCTTTCGCAAATGTGTGGCGTATAGTCATCGGCTTTGAAATCCTTGATAAAGGTGCCTTTGTCGTCACGTGGCTGCATGAAAGAAGTGGCGGGGTTATATACATTCTTGTAGTTTTGAGAACGTTTGTAAAATTCGTCCGCAATGTCTTGTTTGCCCATCTTCTCCGCCATTTCGGCAATGCAATAGTCATCGAAAGCGTATTCCAGTGTTTTGGATAACGACCAGTTTTCTGCGTTGTAGTGGTCCGTTACGTTGTAAGGTATGTATCCTAATTCTTTGTAGAGTCCGATGCCGCGGTAATTATCCAGATTAGCCGTTGCTATGCAAGCATCCAAGGCTTTCTTTGCGTCGAAGTCGCCGATTCCTTTCAGATAGGCGTCTACAATAACAGGAACAGCATGATAACCGATCATCATGTCTGTTTCACTTCCGTAGAAGTTCCACACCGGTAGGCGGCCATTCTGTTCGTAGAAGGCGATGAAGGATTTCACCATGTCGTTTACACGCTCGGGTTCGGTATAAGTAAAGAGCGGGTGGGCGGCACGGTATGTATCCCATAGGGAGAAAGTACTATAATTAACCCAGCCGTCGGCTTGGTGCACTTTCTTATCGGGACCGTAGTAAGCTCCGTCTACATCACTGTAAATAGTTGGAGCAATCATTGAGTGATAGAGAGCGGTGTAGAAGTTTACTTTATCGTTCTCATTATCGCTTTTTATTTCAATCTTTCCGAGCTGGCGGTTCCAGTTTGCTTTTGTTTCCGCCAAGTATTTGTCGAAGTCATTTTCGGGGACTTCAGCTTGCAGGTTTTTGGCTGCTCCTTCCATGCTGACACCGGAAATGGCAGTGTTTACTAATATCTGTTCATCCTTTTGGGTATTGAAATCGAAGCGGGCGATAACAGCGGTGCCGATACGTTTGTTATCTTTGATGATGGCAGTTGTGTCCAGTTCCATTTTCTCAAAAGGCTTGGAGAATCGGGTGCGGAAATAGATGTGTTGATCGCGTGCCCAGCCGTCGGAGAAACGGTAACCTTGAATGGTGACGGAGTCTACGACTTCGATATGAGAATCGTTGGTAAAATCCCAGTTCATGGCTTTCTTCAGATTTAAGAAGATAGCAGATTGGGCTTCCGGAAACGTATAACGTTGGATACCACAACGCTCGGTGGCAGTCAGTTCGACGTTGATGTTATAATCAGTCAGGCGTACTTGATAATAACCGGCATGAGCACTTTCATCCTTGTGGGAGAATTTAGAGTGGATGCCAAGCGGTGTTTCCGCTTCTTTGTAGGGAAGGGTGACTGGCATGAAAGAAATGTCATACAAATCTCCCGCTCCAGTACCGGAAAGATGTGTGTGGCTGAAACCGGCAATCGTACTGTCCGGATAGAAATAACCGGAGATACGGTCCCATCCGGGGAGTCCGTTGTCCGGGCTAAGTTGCACCATGCCGAAAGGAGCTTGGGCACCAGGATAAGTGTTTCCAGTGAAGTCTGTTCCGATAAATGGATTTACATAAGATGTGTAATCTATTTCGTGTTTTTCTTGCGTAGGGGTACAAGAAATGAGCATGCAGGTTAACAGCAGGCATAGATAAGCAGGTGTTCTCATCATTCTTTAGGTATTAGTGATTACTTATTTTATTTATTTGAAGGATAAGAAAAATAATTAATCTGGTCACAAAGGTAGAAAAAAACTGTGACAAGCCTAAATTATAAGCTAATATTTTTAGAAAGAGACAAATAGACTTCTATTTCTTACCAGGTTTGTTTGGTTTTTGGGGAGGGTAGGAAGTATCCTTCCCCGATGCTTTTATAGGGGATTCAAAAGGGGATTCAAGCCGAAATTGTTGTTGGTGAATTCCCTTCTGTAAAATAGTGATGCTATCCGATGCAAATAGTGACGCTATATGCCAGCGATACCGTCACTATCCTGTGCATATACCGTCACTATTTTTTTTCTACATTGATAGGGAGTTTCTTATGTATTTATTCAGACGCGTCTAATTTTAAGTCTTTACGTAAAAGAGGTTGTCTATAAGTCTCTTTTTAACGATTTCACCCCTATCAGAACAAACTCTGACAGGGGTGATTTCTTTTTTTTCGGGGCTTGTTAGACAGCCTCTTTTATTTATTCTTAGATTCCTGCCAGCTCCAGTACTTTTTCAACTGCTGCCGGTAGTCCATCAGCATTTTTACCTCCTGCAGTAGCGAAGTGAGGTTGGCCACCGCCGCCACCTTGAATCAGTTTTGCAGCTTCTTTTACCAGATTACCAGCTTTCAGACCACCAGCAACCAAATTATCGCTAAGCATTACTGTCAGCATCGGTTTGCCATTGTCTGTACTTCCGGCTACGAAGAACAAGTTTTCTGTGATTTCACCCCGAAGCTGGAAAGCGATATTCTTCACTACTTCTGCCGGTAGTGGGGCACAGAACTTGATTACTTTGATACCGTGGATCTCTTGTACATTTTTCAGTAGTCTTTCCTTCAAAGCTGCTTCTTTCTCTTTCATGAAGTCTTCTACCTGCTTTTTCAATCCTGCATTTTCATCCAGATATTTACGGATTGCAATTCTTAAGTCAGGAGCATTATTGAAGAGAGCCTTCAAGTCGCTAAGTGTATCTTGTATCGTATCCAGCATTTCTTCCACGCGTGCTCCGGTATAAGCTTCAATACGGCGAACGCCGGCAGCAACAGAACTTTCGGAGATGATTTTTACCATACCGATATTTCCGGTTGCAGCTACATGTGTACCACCACAGAACTCGATAGAAGTGCCGAACTGGATCACACGAACTCTGTCGCCATACTTTTCACCAAAGAGAGCGATAGCTCCCAACTCCTTAGCTTCCTCGATAGGAATATTGCGATATTCTTTCAATGGGATATTAGCGCGGATTCTTGCATTGACGATATGTTCAACTTTACGGATTTCTTCATCGGTCACTTTCTGGAAGTGAGAGAAGTCGAAACGCAATGAATCCGGTGTAACCAATGAACCTTTCTGTTCGATGTGTTCACCCAATACTTCACGTAAAGCAGCATCCAGCAAGTGGGTCGCCGAGTGATTGGCTGCGCAGGCAGCACGTTTGTCGGTATCTACACAAGCCATCATCGGAGCTTCCGGATGTTCGGGTAGCTTTTTGGTAATATGTATCGGAAGATTATTCTCTTTCTTTGTGTCGACCACTTCAATCGTCTCGAACTCGCTCACCAATACACCTGTATCACCTACCTGACCACCACTTTCTGCATAGAACGGAGTATAGTCGAGTACAATCTGATACAATGTCTGGTTCTTTTGTTTGATCTGACGGTAACGAAGGATAGAAGCCTCGTATTCAGTGTAATCGTAACCAACGAATTCAGTAGTTCCTTCTTTCAGTACAATCCAGTCACCAGTTTCGATGGCGGCAGCATTACGTGCACGCTGTTTCTGTTGCTGCATTTCTTCATTGAACTCTTCAATGTTGACAGTCATTCCGTTTTCACGGAGAATCAGCTCTGTCAAGTCGAGCGGGAAACCGAATGTATCATATAAAGTAAAGGCATCTTTACCGCTGATTTCAGTTTTTCCATTGGCTTTGGTATCTTCCATTGTCTTGTCCAATAGACGGATACCAGTTTCCAAAGTGCGGAGGAATGATTCTTCTTCTTCCTTGATTACTTTTTCAATCAGTGTCTTTTGTGCAACTAGTTCAGGATAAGCCTCTCCCATGTTATCAATCAATACAGGAAGCAACTTATACATAAATGCCTGTTTCTGTCCGAGGAAAGTATATCCGTAACGAACAGCACGGCGAAGGATACGGCGGATCACATAACCTGCCTTTGCATTAGACGGCAACTGGCCATCTGTGATTGAGAATGCAATGGTACGGATATGGTCGGCAATCACACGCATAGCAATATCTTGTTGCTTGTCTTTTCCATATTCTGTACCCGACATTGCTGCAATAGCTTTCAACATTGGCTGGAATACGTCTGTGTCGTAGTTGGATGTTTTGCCTTGCAGAGCCATACAAAGACGTTCGAATCCCATACCGGTATCAATAACCTTGGCAGGAAGCGGCTCAAGACTGCCGTCTGCTTTGCGGTTGTATTGCATGAACACGAGGTTCCAGATTTCAATTACCTGCGGGTGATCGTGGTTCACGAGGTCGCGACCGGAGATCTTGGCACGTTCTTCAGCAGGACGGAGGTCGATATGGATTTCGGAACAAGGTCCGCAAGGTCCTGTATCACCCATTTCCCAGAAGTTGTCGTGTTTGTTACCGTTGATGATGTGATCTTTCGGCAAGAACTGTTCCCAGTAGGAAGCAGCTTCGTCGTCACGGCTCAATCCTTCTTCAGGACTTCCTTCAAATACGGTTGCATAGAGATGTTCCGGATTCAGTTTCAAAACTTCTACCAGATATTCCCACGCCCAGTTGATCGCTTCTTTCTTGAAGTAATCGCCGAACGACCAGTTACCAAGCATTTCAAACATGGTGTGGTGGTACGTATCGTGTCCTACTTCTTCCAGGTCATTATGCTTTCCGCTTACACGCAAACATTTTTGCGAGTCCGCGACTCTTTGGTATTTCGCCGGATGGTTACCCAAAATAATATCTTTAAACTGGTTCATACCCGCGTTCGTAAACATCAGGGTAGGGTCATCTTTAATCACCATCGGAGCCGAGGGAACGATGTGGTGTCCTTTCGACTCAAAGAAATTCTTGAATGAATCTCTGATCTCTTTTGCAGTCAACATATAATGAAGAATTATGATTTATGAATTATGAATTATGGGCTGTGGGATATGAGAGAGGGGAGGAATCCCCAATAAATCATAAATCACAACTCATAAATTCGTAAAAACTGTGCAAAGATAGCTTGTTTTTATTACTTTTGCCGTATTAACAAGCGAAATATTTCCAAAAAGATGCGCAAAGTATACTACATCTATAATCCACAGACCCAGACTTATGATCGAATTTACCCTACCGTACGGCAGCGTGCGCTTAGTATCCTGCGTCGGCTTTTCTATGGAATGGGGTTGGGAGCAGGTTGCTTTATTGTATTGCTTTTGATTTTTGGTTCTCCGTCGGAGAAGGAATTAAGAATTGAAAACAGCCGTCTTTTGGCGCAGTACAATGTGCTTTCCCGGCGTTTGGACGACGCTATGGGGGTGCTTCAGGATATTCAGCAACGTGACGATAATCTGTATCGGGTGATTTTACAGGCAGATCCTGTTTCTCCGGCTATTCGTCAGGCAGGTTATGGCGGGACGAACCGTTACGAAGAACTGATGGATTTGGCGAATGCCAAGCTGGTGGTGAATACGACTCAAAAGTTGGATGTGCTTTCCAAAAGGCTTTATATCCAGTCGAAATCTTTCGATGATGTGATTGATATGTGTAAGAACCATGATGAGATGCTGAAATGTATTCCGGCCATACAGCCTATTTCGAATAAAGATCTTCGTCAGACAGCATCCGGTTATGGTACACGTATCGACCCTATTTATGGTACGACAAAGTTCCATGCAGGCATGGACTTCTCTGCTCATCCGGGAACGGATGTTTATGCTACCGGAAACGGAACAGTGGTGAAAGTGGGATGGGAAACCGGATACGGTAATACTATTGAGATAGATCATGGTTTCGGGTATCTTACTCGGTATGCTCACTTGCAGGGATTTAATACGAAAGTCGGAAAGAAAGTGGTACGTGGTGAGATTATCGGAAAAGTGGGTAGTACAGGAAAAAGTACCGGCCCGCATTTGCATTATGAAGTGCACGTGAAAGGGCAGGTAGTGAATCCGGTCAATTATTATTTCATGGATTTGAGTGCCGAAGATTATGAAAAGATGATTCAGTTGGCAGCCAATCATGGTAAAGTATTCGATTAAAATCTTAAAACAGGAGTGCTATGCTTAATACAGATAAAGAATTGAAGCTATATTATTCAATAGGAGAGGTTGCCGATATGTTCGGAGTCAATCCGTCATTGCTCCGTTTTTGGGAAAAGGAATTTCCGCAAATCTCTCCTAAGACAGCGGGAAGAGGAATACGTCAGTACCGCAAAGAAGACGTAGAAACGATCGGTCTTATCTATCATTTGGTAAAAGAAAAAGGCATGACACTTCCCGGTGCCCGGCAACGTTTGAAAGATAATAAAGAAGCTACGGTTCGTAATTATGAGATTGTAAATAAGCTGAAAGCGATAAAAGAAGAGCTTTTGGCTATTAAACGCGAATTGGATGGGCGGGAGTAGAATAACGTTGATCGATAACGAATGTGTCGATCAATGTTATTCTTCTACGCGGCTCACCTGTTTGATATTCTGTATTTTCTTCAGATTGTTACAGATGGTTTTCACATCATCCACGTCATGTACCCATAACTGAATTTTTCCTTCAAAGATACCATCTTCGGTTTCGATGGTTAGCTTACGGATATTTACATTGAGTTGTCTGGAGATAACCTGGGTGACTTCATTCAAAAGTCCCATGCTGTCTATACCTTTTATATATATATATACCAGGAAAGATAGTTCTTTGTGTGTATCCCATTCTGTTGCTAATATACGGTTGCCATAACTGCTCTTCAGTTTGGCGGCAACAGGACATTGGCGTTTGTGGATAATGATCCGGTCGTTTTCATCCACATATCCCAATACGTCATCACCGGGAATAGGATGGCAACATTCGGCCATGATATATTTCTTCTGCAAACTTTCTTCTGTCAGCTTGAGCACTTGCTTCGGATTGATCTTTTCTTTTTCTTGCGGCTCTTTTTCTTCTTGCTTCTCTTTATTGTTGCCGAAAGAGAAAGTCAGATATTTCTTCCAGTTACTGGTTTGCTTTTCTTTCAGTTCATTCTTATCCGCTTCTCCCAAGACGATTGCTTTGCTGCCAATGGCGGCCAGCAGTTCTTCTTCATTCTTGGCATTATGCAGTTTGCGCAGCTTCTCAATAACGGTTTCTTCAGGGCGGATTTCCTCTTTTTTCAAAAACTCGTTAAGGATTTCTTCACCTATCTTCTGGTTTGCTTTACGCTCTTTGCGGAGGATGGCTGCTATCTTGGCACGGGCACGGGCAGTGGTTGCAAAAACTTCCCATTGCGGTTGCACACGTTGCGATTTTGAAGTCAGGATCTCAACTTGGTCACCACTTTGCAATTTATGGCTTAACGGAACTAATTTGTGGTTGACTTTGGCACCAATACAATGGCTGCCAATATCCGTATGCAGGGAAAACGCGAAGTCGAGAGCCGTAGAATTCTGCGGCATAGTCTTCAGCTCACCTTTGGGGGTGAATACGAATATTTCAGAAGCAAATAAATTAAGTTTGATGGTATCCAGAAAATCAATGGCATCCGGTTGCGGATCATCCAATATCTCCTTAATGGTTTTCAACCATTTTTCCAACTCTCCTTCATCTTCGCTGCCTCCTCCTTCTTTGTATTTCCAGTGAGCGGCGAAACCTTGTTCGGCAACGTCATTCATTCGTTCACTACGAATCTGGACTTCAATCCATTGTCCGTTATTACCCATCAGGGTGACATGCAATGCCTGATAACCATTTGCTTTAGGATGGCTCACCCAGTCGCGCAGACGGTCCGGATGAGGCTTGTATATCTTGGAGATGGAAACGTAAATGTCGAAACAGTCGTTGAGTTCTTCTTCTATGTTACGTGGCTCGAAGATGATACGGACAGCTAGTAGATCAAATATTTCTTCAAAAGGAACATGCTTGGTCTGCATTTTGTTCCAGATAGAATAGATTGATTTTACGCGGGCAAGTATCCGGTATTTTAATCCCATCTTATCCAACTGTGTACGGATAGGAGCAGTGAAGTCGTTGAAAACTTTGTCGCGTTCGGCAGCTGTGGCATTCAACTTCTCT
Source organism: Bacteroides sp. 1001302B_160321_D4 (assembly GCF_015667765.1). Classification (NCBI taxonomy): domain Bacteria; kingdom Pseudomonadati; phylum Bacteroidota; class Bacteroidia; order Bacteroidales; family Bacteroidaceae; genus Bacteroides; species Bacteroides sp. 1001302B_160321_D4. Next base: position 75,218 of record NZ_JADPLO010000020.1, read on the forward strand.
TCTATTTCCGCATATTCTTCGGGATGTTCATATTTGAAGCTTAGATTCTCAAGCTCTGTTTTTATTTTATAGAGACCCAGGCGGTTGGCGAGTGGCGCATAGATGTAAAGCGTTTCGCCTGCAATCTTATATTGCTTGTTGGGCAACATGGAACCGAGGGTACGCATGTTGTGCAAACGGTCGGCTATCTTGATAAGAATTACCCGGATATCGTTCGACATAGTGAGCAGTAACTTCTTGAAGTTCTCTGCTTGTGCTGAAGCACGGTCACCGAAAATTCCGCCGGATATCTTGGTCAGTCCGTCCACAATTTGGGCAATCTTCGGGCCAAAGATATTTTCAATGTCTTCTACTGTGTAATCAGTGTCTTCTACTACATCATGCAACAAGGCCGCACATATAGAAGTTGAACCCAGGCCGATCTCATTACATACAATACTTGCAACGGCAATCGGGTGCATAATATAAGGTTCGCCCGAACGACGTTTGATACCTTTATGCGCCTGATTGGCGAAGTTGAAAGCCTTCGTAATGATTTCAACCTTTTTGCGATGTTTAGTGTTGAGATAATCATTCAGTAGTTCGTGGAACGCCTGATTGATCATCTCTTCATCACTTATTTCTTTAGGGGGCAGATTATCCATAATTGTTATCCTTTCACTTGCTTAGTTCTGCAAAAATAAGCAAATTTCCGAACGATGCAAGCAGGAAGCTGTTTATTTGTATATTTTCAATCGTTTTCCTGCAGCAATTTTGGTGTTGGACATTCCATTCCACCTTTGTATATCCTTAATTGTGACGCCATACTTTCCGGCGATAGTTGACAAAGTGTCTCCACTTTTTATTGTGTAGTAGGTCAGTTTGCCTTTACCGGCAACAGCTGCTGTCGTTTTGCGGGTTGAGGGGGTAATTTCCTTTACTGCAACGGTTTTCCGGTTGCGGAACAATTCGTCGGCGCGATGTGCATAGATTGTGTCTTGCTTATCTATAAAGGTACTGATAGCATCGATAGGAAGTCTTAAAGTATAAGGCTTGCTGTCACCCGGAATCATTTGCTTCTTATATTGCGGATTCAAGCTCTTTATTTGATCCAAAGGTACATTGCAAAGATCAGCAATCTGTTCGAAGTGCAGGTTCTTGTTCACTTGTACTGTGTCGGTACTTGCCGGGATATTTGTTTCCATCGGACAAATATTATGGTCACAATAGTAAGTCATCACATAATTAGCGGCGATAAAGGCAGGTACGTAACCACGTGTCTCTTTAGGCAGGTAATTATAAATTTTCCAGTAATCCGTTTCGCCATTGGCACGGCGGATTGCCTTGTTGATAGTACCGGGGCCACAGTTATAAGCAGCAATCACAAGATTCCAGTCTCCATAGATATCGTACATTTCTTTGAGATAACGTGCGGCAGCCCAAGTTGCTTTAATCGGGTCGCGTCGTTCATCTACCAGGCTGTTTGATTCCAAGCCATAGATCTTACCTGTACCAATCATAAATTGCCACAGACCGGAAGCGCCTGCGCGTGACACGGCAGAGGGGTTCAGTGCAGATTCGATAATCGGGAGATATCTAAGTTCCAGTGGAAGTCCGTATGCATCCAATGCTTCTTCAAAAATCGGCATATAGAAGTTGCAGGCACTTAACATGAAAGAAACCTGATTGCGCAAGCGTCCTGCATACATATCGATGAATTTGCGGATAATATCATTATAAGGCATTTCCATGATAGCCGGAATGCGTGACAAGCGGTCGATATAGACAGAGTCGCTGAATAAAGGGTTGATTTCAGCTGTACTGCAATCTTTGCCTAAGTCAATATAATTTTTGGCTTTCCAGTCGTTCAACAGACTGTCAAGTGGATATGTCATACTTTTAGGCAGGTCGATGCTTTCTTTGCGTTCAGTTCCATTTTCACGAATCACTACATCTACACTTTGCGCTTTTACCTGCGACGTTGCCACCAGTAAAAGAAAAATAATCGAACAATAGTTAACTAATTTCTTCATGCTTCAATAATAAGATCAATCTAAATTGTGTTTTTAAAATCGTAATACGCATTGCAGACCAACCGACTTGTTTTTTAAACTGCTGGAGCGGAACTGGTTGTTATTGTCGATAACAGCCGGTTCTACTTTCATACTCAAGTCGGGGGTTATATCGAAGTTGGACAACTCTGCATCTACATAAGCGTCGATGATAGAGATCAGATAAACTCCGATAAAAGCAAATATACTAAGGTCCCGATAACGACGGAACATATCTTTTCTTCGTTTTAGTGTGTTTTTTAGCTGCTCCTCATTATAAGTGGAGTTCGGGGGCAACAAATCTTCGTAACTTTTCGTATTCGGATTGCTGTCCATAATGTCCAGATAGGCTTGCGAATAGTCTTTGTACATCTTACCGTTCCAACTTAAGGCGTAAGCACAACCAGCAAATCCTCCATATATAATAGGCAATTTCCAGTATTTACGGTTGTAAATCTGTCCTCCACCGGGGAATACGACTGCCAACCACGTTGCTTTGGTCGGATTCGGGATAAATATTTTCTTGTTAATATCTTGAGCAGGTGGCGGCACAGTGTCGGTCTTTACAACAATGGAGGCAGGTTGCTCTATCTTTTTCAGCTCTTTCTTGTTGGCTGCATCCAAGCTGTCCGCTATCTGTATTTTAGCAGCTGACAAACTGTCGATGGCCGGAAGTTCTTTGGATGGTATGATTTGGATAGAATCCTTCTTCACCGAGTCCTGTATAATCGGATCACGATGCCTTCGTGCACGGGCTTTCGGCGCTTCGCGCTGTATGATTGTTGTATCTTTCCGTGCCGGAGTAACAGTGGATTGTGCATACACATCAATCCCTGCCACCTGTAAAAAACAGAGAAGCAGGGCGCTGACTAGTAACTGATATTTCTTACTTTTTCTTGTCATTTACTTCTTTAGCGTATCGAAGATTTCCATGATACGTTCCAGTTCCTCCTCGTTCCCGAAAGGAATACTGATCTTGCCTTTTCCCTTTTCAGAGCAGGTGAGTTGTACCTTGGTGTTGAAAAAGCCGGAGAGTTGTTGCTTCAATAAGTTGAATTCTTCAGGAAGTTTACCACGTTTGGGTGTTATTTTCCGTGTGCCGCTTTTCACAGCTTCTCCTTCGCTTAATGATTTAACAATTTCTTCTACTTTGCGGACTGAATATCCGTGTTCTTGTATTTCTTCGAATATTTTAACTTGTAGTTTAGGGTCGCCTAATGAAATCAGTGCACGGGCATGTCCCATGTCCAACTGCTTGTTTTGCAGGGCCATCTGTATCGGAGCCGGCAATTTCAGTAAGCGCAGGTAGTTGGCGATCGTCGTTCGTTTCTTTCCGATACGTTCGCTAAGACGTTCCTGTGTCAGTTCGTACTGATCGAGCAGATGCTGGTAGGCAAGTGCGATTTCTACGGCATTCAGGTCTTCACGCTGGATATTCTCAATCAGCGCCATTTCCATCATGTTTTCGTCGTCGGCAGTGCGTATATAAGCAGGGATCGTTTTCAGTCCTGCTCTTTGTGATGCACGATAACGACGCTCTCCCGCGATGATCTGATACTCATCGTCCGAGAGTTTGCGTAAAGTGATAGGTTGGATGATACCGATTTCCGCAATGGAATCAGCCAATTCCTGTAATGCTGTTTCGTCAAACTCACGGCGGGGCTGGTTGGGATTGACAGTAATCTTTGCCAGCTCTATTTCATTAATGGAAGAAGACCCTTCGGTTTTCACATCATCCATTGAGAGCAAGGCGTCGAGACCACGTCCTAATGCATTTCTTTTTTGTGTTGCCATATCTTCTTCTTTCTTTTATTTATTTCGGTTGATAATCTCTTTAGCAAGAGCCAGGTGGTTTTTGGCGCCGGTAGATTCCGCATCGTAAAGGATGGTCGGGACACCGTAGCTGGGAGCTTCGCTCAATTTCACATTTCGTTGAATAACGGTGTTGAACACCAGTTCCTGGAAATGACGTTTCACTTCGTCGTAAATCTGATTAGCCTGACGCAGACGAGAGTCATACATTGTCAGTAAGAAACCTTCGATTTCTAAAGCCGGATTCAGTTTCGACTTGATGATTTTGATGGTATTCAACAATTTGCTGATACCTTCAAGAGCAAAATATTCAGCTTGAACGGGGATAATCACGGAGTCGGCTGCCGTCAGGGCATTGATCGTGATCAGTCCTAATGAAGGCGAACAGTCTATCAGGATATAGTCATATTCTTTCTTCAAAGGGGTGAGTACTTCTTTTAGTATCTTTTCTCGGTTTGGGAGGTTCAGCATTTCAATCTCTGCTCCTACGAGATTGATGTGCGAAGAGATTACTTTCAAAGAATCAATCTCCGTATCAAGGATAGCGTCCTGTACGTTGGCTCTGTCAATAATACATTCATAGATAGTGCATTCCGACTGCTTGATGTCTACTCCCAAACCGGAAGAGGCATTAGCTTGCGGGTCGGCATCTACTACGAGTACCTTTTTTTCCAGTGTAGCAAGTGAAGCTGCGAGATTAATCGTAGTCGTTGTCTTTCCTACACCGCCTTTTTGATTGGCCAAAGCAATAATTTTTCCCATATTCTCTAAATTTATTGGCAGCGAAATAAGTGATAAATCCTTAGAGCGCCTACGAAAAAAGAGAAACTTTGCAATTTCTGTTGATAAGTCGCCTGTTTTGTTAATAACTGTCGGACGAAACGGTTACCAAACTTCGACAGGTTCATCATCTACCTTTCTCTTTATGAGCTTGCAAATATACATATTTATATTGGATATTTATTTCTTTTTTTGCTCGCTTGCAGAAGATTAAGATTTGTAAACGGGTAGGAGTGGGGGTGAAAGAGACTTTTCGATCTGATGCGGGGAGGTGTTTGGTGGTACGGCTTCTTTTTGTTACTTTTGTGCGAATATAAAAAAGGAAAGGATTGAATATATGGAAAAAGAGAAGCCGTTGATACTTGTTTCGAATGACGATGGCGTGATGGCTAAAGGTATTAATGAACTGGTGAAGTTTCTTCGCCCTTTGGGTGAGATTATAGTGATGGCACCTGATGCTCCGCGTTCCGGTAGTGGGTGTGCGCTGACGGTGACGCAACCAGTTCATTACCAGTTAGTAAAGAAGGAAGTGGGCTTGACTGTTTATAAATGTTCGGGAACACCGACCGATTGCATCAAATTGGCACGAAACACAGTGCTCGACCGGACTCCGGATCTGATAGTCGGCGGTATCAATCATGGAGATAACTCTGCCACTAACGTGCATTATTCCGGTACGATGGGAGTGGTGTTTGAGGGCTGTTTGAATGGAATTCCTTCTATTGGCTTCTCCTTGTGCAATCATGCACCCGATGCTGATTTTGAAGCTGCCGGACCTTATATCCGCAGCATCGCTGCCATGATCTTGGAAAAAGGACTTCCTCCTTTAACTTGTCTGAATGTGAACTTCCCCGATACAGCCGATATAAAAGGAGTGAAAATCTGTGAGCAGGCGAAAGGACGTTGGACGAATGAATGGGCTGCCTGCCCTCGTCTGAATGATCCTAACTATTTCTGGCTGACCGGTGAATTTACCGATCATGAACCTGAAAACGAGAAGAACGATCATTGGGCTTTGGCAAATGGTTATGTTGCTATCACCCCGACTACGGTTGACGTGACGGCTTATCACTTTATGGACGAACTTAATAAATGGTTTAATTAGTTGAAATTTGAAAGTTGAAAAAGAAAGCATGACGCCCTGTTAGTCATCTATCCCTACCAACTCTCAACTCTCAACTCTCAACTCTCAACTCAATGAAGTATTATCTGATTGTCGGTGAAGCTTCCGGCGACTTGCACGCCTCTCATCTGATGGCTGCCTTAAAGGCAGAAGACCCGCAGGCTGATTTCCGTTTTTTCGGAGGTGACTTGATGGCGGCTGTCGGAGGAACGATGGTAAAGCACTATAAGGAGTTGGCATACATGGGATTTATTCCTGTATTACTCCATCTGCGCACTATCTTTGCAAATATGAAGCGTTGCAAAGAGGACATTGTTTCCTGGGAACCGGACGTTGTTATTCTGGTAGATTATCCGGGATTCAATCTTGATATTGCCAAGTTTGTCCATGCAAAGACACAGATACCGGTTTACTATTATATTTCTCCGAAGATATGGGCGTGGAAAGAATACCGTATCAAGAATATAAAACGAGATGTAGATGAGCTTTTCTCCATTCTTCCTTTTGAAGTGGAATTCTTCGAAGGAAAGCATCAATACCCCATTCACTATGTAGGAAACCCTACGGTGGATGAGGTGGCAGCCTATCAGGCAGCTCATCCGAAAAATAAGGAGCACTTTATTGCGGAGAATCAATTGGAAGATAAGCCGATTATCGCTCTTCTTGCCGGTAGCCGGAAACAGGAAATCAAAGATAATCTGCCGGATATGTTGAAGGCTGCTTCCGCTTTTCCCGACTATCAGCTTGTCTTGGCCGGTGCACCTGCCATTGCTCCCGAGTATTATAAACAATATGTAGGAGAGGCGAAAGTGAAAATCATTTTCGATCAGACTTATAGCCTGTTGCAGCATGCAGATGTAGCTTTAGTTACTTCGGGTACAGCTACGCTTGAGACGGCATTGTTTCGTGTTCCTCAAGTGGTTTGTTATTACACTCCGATCGGGAAAGTGGTTTCTTTTTTGCGGCGTCATATCTTAACTGTGAGATTTATTTCGTTGGTTAATTTGATTGCTGACCGTGAAGTGGTAAAGGAACTGGTGGCAGATACGATGACCGTGAAGAATATGCAGAGCGAATTGAGAAATATCATTGAAAATGAAGCGTATAAAAATGAGATGCTTTCGGGGTATGAATATGTAGCCGAACGGTTAGGACCTGCCGGTGCTCCTCGTCATGCAGCTCGTGAAATGCTGCGTTTGTTGAAAAAATAACTTTCTTTTTCTGAATAAACGTAAAGCCGATGCAGTAAATGCACGGCTTTTTTATTTATAAAGCAGAAGACTAAAATAAAGAAAGGAAAAAGATATGAAAAAATTTAAGTGGCTTTTAGGAATCTTATTATTGGCATTAGTACCAATGTTGCAATCATGTGATGATGATGGTTATTCTATTGGAGATTTCAGCTGGGACTGGGCGACTGTTCGTGCAACCGGTGGAGGAGGATATTATTTGGAAGGTGATAATTGGGGGGTGATTGATCCGGTTGCTACTTCTATTCCTTGGTTTAAACCAGTGGACGGTGAACGTGTTGTGGCTTTTTTCAATCCTTTGTATGACATGGAAGGAGGAAAAGGAGTTCAGGTGAAGATGGAAGGCATACAGGAACTGTTGACAAAAGAAGTGGAAGATATGTCGACAGAGGAAGAAGCGGAAGAATTCGGAAATGATCCTATTCTGATTTATCAGGGTGATATGTGGTTGGGAGGAAAGTTCCTGAACGTAATTTTCCGTCAGGAGTTGCCTCGTTCGGAGAAACATCGTATCAGCCTTGTGCAAAATAAGATGGAACCGGGAGAGCCGGGCGAACCGTCAGAACCGGGAACATTGAATGTGGATGAAGATGGTTACATACATTTGGAACTGCGTTATAATACGTATGAGGATGTGACTGACTATTGGGGATGGGGACGAGTTTCTTATAATCTGGAAAAGTTCTTCCCTACGCCGAAAGATTCCTGGGTAGCACCTAAAGGGTTTAAGGTGACAATAAACTCAAGAGAACATGGAGAAGGAAGAGTGATTGTGCTTGATCTGGATCATCCGGTCGGTGTACCGGAAGCAGCAAAGGATGTTCATTCCACTTCTTCGATCCGATAACCTAACTATGATTTACTGTGTGTGAAAAAGGTCGGGATACTTCTGTAGAAGTTCCCGACCTTTTGTATTTTGTTTCAGCTCTAATCGATTGAGAAAGAATCCCCCGTTAGAACCATGTTAATGCATATAGATAAACGACTGCTGCCGGTATAGCCATCAGGGAACTGTCAAAGCGGTCGAGCATCCCACCGTGTCCCGGAAGAATGGTTCCCGAATCCTTAACGTGCAACTGGCGTTTCAATAACGACTCCGTCAGGTCGCCCCATGTACCGAATATAACAACCACCAGTGCCAGTTCTGCCCATTCAATCATTGACATAAATGGGAAGTAGTGAGCGAGTATAAAAGATACTCCGATTGCTACCACTCCGCCGCCGATAGAACCTTCCCATGATTTCTTGGGAGAGATACGTTCAAACAACCGGTGTTTGCCGATCAATGAACCGATGCAATAGGCTCCCGTGTCATTCAGCCAGAGGAAAATAAAGATAGATAGCGGTAGGATAGGATTGTAACTTACGCTACTGTATTCTGATCCCGGATCGTTATGGAATGCCAATACATTTAGCAAAGCAAAAGGCAGTCCGATATAAAGTTGGCTAAGCATAGAATAAGCCCAGTTAAGTACCGGGTTTTCCTTTTTCAGATACAACTCGCTAATCATCATGTAAAGCAATAAAAGCACATACGGGATGAATATCTTCGAATCGGCCGCATCAATGCAGAATCCCATGACTGCAAGGAATAGGTAAGCCCCGCCGAGCATATTAATGGTCTTGTTTATCTTCACTCCTTCTGCGCGCATATTTACCAGCTGTCCGAACTCATAAATGGTCAGTGCGCTGATAGCGGTGAACAGAATACCAAAGCTGAATGCGTCATAAAGGATGCACCCTACCAAGATGGCAACGAAGAGTACACCCGTAATAGCTCGTTTTATGAAATTGTTAATCAAAATCTATTCGTTTTAATTAGTTGGACCCGTTAGCTTGTTTTTCCCCATTGGATTTACCCTCTACGGTAACTTTGCCCTCCACAGTAACCTTTTTACCTTCTGCGGCAACTTTGGTGTCTATGGGTGCTTGTTTTTCCTTTGCGGTATTTTCAGCTTCCTCTTCTTTGATTTCTTTTTCTTCTTCTTTCAGCTTTTGGGCAAGTTCTCTTTCAGCTCTTGCGGCATCCTGGCTTTCTTTAGCAGCCATGATTTCTTCCGAGCGGGAAGCCCAAGGGCGTTTACCGAAGATACGTTCAACGTCTTCCGCGAAGATTACTTCTTTGTCAATCAGTAATTGCGTCAGTTCGTTGTGTCCTTCTTTATTCTCTGACAGAATTCTCTTGGCACGGTCATACTGCTCGTTTACCATTCTCTTGACTTCTTCGTCAATCAATTCGGCTGTCTTTTCGCTGTATGGACGGTTGAAAGAATATTCATCATTGTTGTAATAACATAAGTTTGGCAGCTTGTCGCTCATACCTAAATAAGCAATCATGCCGTATGCCTGCTTAGTCACCCTTTCCAGGTCGTTCATGGCACCAGTTGAGATGCGGCCGAGGAATAAATCTTCAGCGGCGCGTCCTCCCAAAGTAGCACACATTTCGTCCAGCATCTGCTCCTTGGTAGTGATCTGACGTTCTTCCGGCAGATACCAGGCAGCTCCCAATGCACGTCCGCGAGGAACAATCGTAACCTTAATCAATGGGTTGGCATATTCCAACAACCAGGAGATAGAGGCGTGTCCTGCTTCATGCAAAGCGATGGAGCGTCTTTCTGCTTCCGTTGTAATCTTGGTTTTCTTTTCCAGACCACCGATGATGCGGTCTACTGCATCCAGGAAGTCCTGCTTGCTTACGAATTTCTTCCCGTGGCGGGCAGCGATCAGTGCAGCCTCATTGCAGACATTGGCAATATCTGCACCCGAGAATCCCGGTGTCTGACGTGCCAGCAAGTCCACATCTACACTATCGTCTATTTTAATCGGGCGCAAATGCACGCCAAATACTTCTTTACGTTCGTTTAAGTCGGGCAGGTCCACGTGTATCTGACGGTCAAAACGTCCTGCACGGAGCAGTGCCTTGTCGAGTACGTCTACACGGTTGGTAGCAGCAAGGATAATCACACCGCTATTGGAACCGAAACCGTCCATTTCTGTCAGCAACTGGTTCAATGTGTTTTCGCGTTCGTCATTTCCTCCCATTGCAGGGTTCTTGCCACGGGCACGTCCTACGGCATCAATCTCATCAATAAAGACGATACAGGGAGCTTTTTCTTTAGCCTGTTTAAATAAGTCGCGAACACGGGATGCACCTACACCCACAAACATTTCCACGAAGTCGGAACCTGCTAATGAGAAGAAAGGCACATTCGCTTCGCCGGCCACAGCTTTGGCAAGCAATGTTTTACCGGTTCCCGGAGGGCCTACCAGCAATGCTCCCTTGGGTATCTTACCTCCCAAATCCGTATATTTCTGCGGTTCCTTTAAGAACTCTACGATTTCCTCCACTTCTTGTTTTGCTTCGGCCAGCCCCGCTACATCTTTAAATGTAATCTTGATGGCTCCGCCTTTTTCAAAAAGCTGGGCTTTTGATTTTCCTACATTAAATACGCCGCCGGGGCCACCACTGCCGCCTCCGCTCATACGGCGCATGAAGAATATCCATAACGCAACCAGCAAGACAAGCGGGAGTACCTGAATCAGAATTGCGGGGAAAATATCCGATTTGGGCGGATAGTCGGATGAACCGTCAAAATGACCGGCTTCCTTTTCTGCCTGCAAAAACTCTTCCAGTTTATCGGTAGACGGGGTTCTACTTGTAATGACAGGGTTGCGTCCCACCTTGGTAGAGTCGGCTCCAAAAACAGCCCCTACGGCAGTCGGTTTGAGGAAAGCTTCGATTGATTTATCTTCATAACCCAATACTTTGCTGACATAACCCTTTTTTACATAGTCCTGAAACTCGCTGTAAGTTACAGCTTTGCTTCCTGCTCCTTTTGAATCACTGCCCCACCAGAGGCCGAGAAGCATAAGGGCAATAATCATATACATCCAGTTCAGGTTGAACTTCGGCATATTAACCTTATTGTTAGGTTTATTGCTATTGTTATTATTGCTATTATTATTGTCCATAATCATTAATTAGTCTAGATCGGGGATTTGAGTAAGTTTAGCATCTGCCCAGAGGTGCTCAAGATTATAAAAAGCTCTTGTCTCCGGCAAAAAAACGTGTACCAATACATCGGCATAGTCCATAGCTACCCATTCTGCATTTCGGAGTCCGTCGATTGCATAAGGCTTGCTGTCCGCACCTTTGCGTGTAAATTCCTTGATTGAATCTACTATTGCACTCACTTGACTGGGAGAATTTCCCTGACAGATAACGAAATATTTACAGATGGTATCTTCTATGCTGGTTAAATCGGCAACGACTATCTTTTTACCTTTTTTCTCTTGAATTCCTTCTTTTATTTTTTCAATTAATACTTTAGTATCGTTCATTCCTGTAATTGGGATTAATAATTCATGTTCTCTATTTGTTTATAACAAAAAAAGGTGACCCTTTGTTTCTGATAATAAACGTGATATTTTTGACAAATATACGCTGATTTATTGGATACAAGAAAGTTATCCCTCAATTTTTGTGTTTTTTAGTGGAGATACTTTTGTTTGGAAAGCTTATTTGGACATTTTTGCAAAAAAAATATCGGATTTGTTTTGAATTCCCAAAATATTTGTATCTTTGCACCCGCAAACGAAAATCATTGGGCTATGGTGTAATGGTAACACTACAGATTCTGGTCCTGTCATTCCTGGTTCGAATCCAGGTAGCCCAACAAAACACCAGCTTTTTACTGACAAAAACCCGCTAAAAATGCAATTTTAGCGGGTTTTTTTGTGCTTTGACAAATACCATCCGAAAAAAGTTGGCTCAGTCTGAAACCTTGGGGGATTGCGTTAAAATTCTTATTTTTGCATCATGAAAACATCCTCTTCCCAAACGAT